>JANYEF010000277.1 GCA_025363325.1 Nitrospira sp.
GTACGAGAGGACTGTGAAGGACGGACCTCTGGTTTGCCGGTTGTCGCGCCAGCGGCAGTGCCGGGTAGCTATGTCCGGTAGCGATAATCGCTGAAAGCATCTAAGCGAGAAGCGTGCCTCAAGATAAGCTCTCCCGGGGCGTAAGCCCCCTAAAGACCACTTGTAGACTACGAGTTTGATAGGCTGGGTGTGGAAGGCCAGTGATGGCTGTAGCTGACCAGTACTAATCGGTCGTGCGGTTTAACATCATCATCTTTGCTCCTGATAGACATGGTCTTACGCGCGCACTAACGCGCGAGTGCTGAGTGGAGAGTTATGAGTGCTGAGCTGTTTCAAACAACTCAGAACCCAGAACTTTGAACTCAGAACTCGAAGGATGTTCCCGGTGGCATTACCGGAGGGGCCACACCCGTTCCCATCCCGAACACGGAAGTTAAGCCCTCCAAGGCCGATGATACTGCTGCTGTGAGGCAGTGGGAAAGTAGGACGCTGCCGGGTTACAAAAAAGCCCGTTGATCGAAAGATCAGCGGGCTTTTTATTGCCTGAGTCATATTCATGCGTCAGTCATCGTACTTCAGATCTTGAGGCTGAAGCCAACCGTCTGACGAATAGTGACCAGGGTGTCGACCGTGTGGTATCAATTTCCCCCATGCTCACCCCAATTCCTCTCGGCTGGAGATCCTTGCTCAAAGATGAGACGTGCAAGCCCTATTATCGTGGGCTCGATGCGTTTTTAGAAAATGAACTGGTCGGTGGGCAGACGATCTTGCCGGCTCGCAAGGACATCTTCAACGCATTAGCCGCAACATCGTATGAGCAAGTCCGCGTGCTGCTCGTCGGTCAGGATCCATATCCCACGCCTGGTCATGCCCATGGCCTCTGTTTCTCCGTACAACCGACCGTTCGGCCTCTGCCCTTCTCGTTGCGAAACGTCTATCGGGAACTCCATGAAGATGTGGGATGCGAGATCCCCAATAACGGGTATCTGGGACCTTGGGCCCGACAGGGCATTCTCATGCTCAATACGGTTCTCACGGTTCGGGCTGGGCAGGCCAATTCTCACAAGGGACGGGGCTGGGAGTTTTTCACCGATCGCATTATTGAGTTGGTTGCCGCGAAGAAGACGCGAGTGGTCTTCGTCCTGTGGGGACGTGAGGCTCAGAAGAAGCGGACGTTGATCACACAATCGCACCATACTGTGGTTGCCTGCGCACACCCCTCCCCCTTGTCAGCCAGAAAGTTTTTTGGCTGCCGGTGTTTCTCGCAGATCAACCGAGACCTTGCCGATGCCGGGTTGGCTCTGATTAATTGGCAGATTCCAGATGTCTGACAGCAGGGTGCTGAAAAAGTCCGCCAGCTTCGTTCTCGGCTCATCGAGATCCTCAACGTACCCCTGAGGGTACGCCTCCGGTTTCGATTCGCCTGCGGCCTTGCTGGACGGCCTTTTTGAGCATCCTGCAAGAGTGTTACCCTGTTGGGCTATACGTTCGGACTATCGAAGTTCTCGCGTGCCGAAATGGTTGTTCTGCAGCCTGCTAGGTAAGACACACCGCTCAGCACAGGTGGTGGTCTCGTGACCGAAGAAACGATGAGAGAGGGGAGATGAGCCACATTCCGAAAGCGATTCTCTGTTGGAGTAGTGGAAAGGATAGCGCCTGGACGCTCCACGTGCTGCGTCAGCGGCAGGAGGTCGAGGTCGTCGGGCTCCTGACGACAATCAATGAAGTGCACGACCGTGTCGCTATGCATGCGGTGCGTGTGGCGCTGCTTCAGGCGCAAGCAGCGGCGGTGGGCTTACCCCTGTGGACCATGCCGATCCCCAGCCCCTGCAGCAATCAGCAATATGAAATGGCCATGAGAACGGCGATAGGAAGAGCGCTTGCCGATGGTGTGACCGTGATGGCGTTCGGCGATCTCTTTCTGGAGGAAGTGCGCCAGTATCGGGAAACGCAACTCGCGGGAACCGGTCTGTCGCCGCTCTTTCCGATCTGGGGCTTGTCCACGACGCTCCTTGCGCGCGAGATGGTCTCGGCGGGCCTCCGGGCACGTATTACCTGCGTGGACCCGAAACAAATTCCCGCGTCCTTCGTGGGACGCGAGTTCGATGAAGCGTTGCTGGCGGATCTTCCCGCGAGTGCCGACCCTTGCGGAGAACGTGGCGAGTTTCACACCTTCGCCTATGCCGGTCCCATGTTCCGTCATTCTGTGCCGATTCAAACCGGTGAGATCGTGACACGAGACGGGTTCGTTTTCGCGGATCTTCGTTGAGTCATCATCTAGCAAGATGCTGAAAAAAACACGCCAACGTCATTCTCGGTTCATCGAAATCTTCAACGTACCCCTGAGGGTACACCTCCGGTTTCAACTCGCCTGCGGCCTTGCTGGACGAACTTTTCGAGCATCCTGTTTCGGTGTGCTTCTGTTGTCCAGGACGTACAGACCAATGAAGTCCCGGCATGAGCACAGAGTATTTCTGCAGCCTGCTAGTCGGTAGCGCCAGCTTCTTGGCTCCCTCGCATTGACTCTTCCCCTCTGTGCCCTGTAAAGTGAGGGACGACGTATTGAGCCACGCCGACTGTCTCATCTCTCGCACTGCACTCCCTCCCGCGTTTTCGTGCGTCTGATTCTCCGGTCTCCGCCGCTTCTACGCCAGCGTGCTCATTGGTTGCCGTACGTACTGCGGCCTACTACAGCTGTCTTGGACGAACGCGGTCGTTGCGGGCAGGACCTGTCATCACACCACGAAAGGAATGCCAGATGAATCAAACACAATTCAGCGCGTTTTGGAGCCAACTTAAGACGCCACTCAAAGCGAAGTGGGAGAAGATTACGGATGCGGATCTTCTGGAGATCGAGGGCAACCTGAGCACGTTTACCGCTGTATTGGAGAAGCGATATGGTACAACCCAGAATGGCGAGGTCAATACCTGGGCCAACCGACGCTATTCCCATTGGTCCGGAAACTATACTAGTGCGTACGCAGACCCGGTGAAGAAGACAGTCTGACGAATCCCGTGGGCTGATTCCACAGAGATACGGTGCCCGACATGCAAGCCCATTCGTGAAGCGCGCGACAGCAAGAGCTCTGTCAGCGAAGAGGAAAGGATCGAACCATGAAGAAGATTGTGATCAATAAAAGCTACGGCAATTTTTGCGTGAGCCACCAGGCATTTCTGCGATTGCGTGAGTTGGGTCAGCAGGACGTGCTGAAGGAAACGGATCTCGGCGCCTACTGGCCCGAGGCGGCGACGCCGAATGAACCGAGCCTCAATCAGTGCGGAAAGCTGATCCCGCGAGATGATCTGAAGTTGACGCAAGTCGTGGAGGAACTCGGTGGGGCTGCCAATGGCCATGGCGCAGAGTTGCGGGTGGTGACGATTCCTGACGACGTCCGGTGGGAAATTAGCGCCGTAGGCGGGATAGAGCACGTCAGCGAAGCGCACCGGACCTGGGCCTAACAGCTCCTGAGATCAAGCGCTTGCCCGCATGACTGTGACGATCATGCAAGTAGGTGCTGAAAAAGTCCGCAAGCCTGTCTTGTTCATATGGTCTGTTCGGTTTGTTTCGTCTTTTTAGTTGAACCAGATAGGCCAGATGGACGAGACAGACTAGATAACCAGATAGACCGGGCTTGTCCCGCTCGACTGAGCTCGTCGCAGGCAGACGCACAGGCCATCGACGTTCTACTGCGTGGTGAAGTGGTTTTCAAGAATTCTGCTAACGGTTGGAACGTGCGCCTGAAGACCTGGCAGTTTCAAGACGAGAACCCCCAAGCGAGTTCCTGTAACTGAATCCAGCCTGCGGCACCATCGCTGTCCAGCACCATCGACCCAAGAACCGTTTCTCAGACCCTCTTCTCAGGAAGGTGACCCTGCGTCGCGTCCTGGGGCCCCTCTAGCAGCAACTTGGCACGCTGAAACGCGTTGGTTCTCGCTTCCCATTCCGTGTCGTAGCCTTTCGACGAATCTTGGCCATGTTGGCCACCGTCAAGATGGCTGAATCCTGGAATCGAAAACTTGCACAACCATTTACCATTCTTGACCTGGCTGGTGACCAAGACAACTTTCTGGCCTTTGGCGTAGCAGGTTTCTGTCATGGTTGCTTCCGACTCAAGCAGGATGCTGGGAAAGTCCGCCAGCGTACTCAAACGCGTCTGTCTGGTTCGTTTGGTTTATCTAGTTGATCTTGTTTAACCAAACAAACTAGAGAAACCAGATGAACTAGACAAACCAGACCTGACTCGCCCGTCCCGCTTGTCTCTTGCGGCTCGGCCTGCTGCTAGGCAGGCTTGACGAAGCGATCCGGTGACAACACGCTGTGCAGCGATTGTGTCACCGCGCGGCGATAGGGCGCCTTCTGTCGCAGCATGATGACGAGCTCTTCATCGTCGATCAGAATAGAGAGGTCGCCCTCGGTTACGAGCTGCCGATCCGGCGCCCCGATATTCATGCGATATTGCGTCTTCCCGTCCGGATTTCGGTTGGGTCCGCTGACGATCTCGGTGAGCCCATCGATGAATCCGACATGTCCTTCATGCCGGTGCTTAACCTTCGTGCCATCAGGAATGCGGACCCAGGCCTTGGCTGTTCGTGGCTGCACGGGCGGCACGGGCTTCACGGGCTTTGCGGTATTCATGGTTATGGTCTCTCCCTGTAATCCGTTATGGAGTGAAGAATAACTGCCGTATTTCCATCGCTCACCACGCCGTTGCAGAGATGTCGAAGCGCCTTTCCCCTGCGAGGGGCCTCGAATCAAGAACGAAATGAGTCAGCACGTCGTTGACGGAGGAACAGCGGAACGATACAAATGATCCCGTGGGGCGTCGTTAGCACGGAAAGAGACGCGAGGGATAGAACAGTATCCATGGTTCAGCATCGACCGCACACTATACCACACCCACATCTACCATTGCGAACAACGCGGTGAATGCGCCGGTCAGTCAGGTCCTCGCCCGTCTGTTTTGTTCATTCTTGTTCATGTGGTTTGTCTGGTTTCTTTGGTGTTGTTCAAGCAAACAAACAAAACAAACCTCCAAACCAGATAAACCGGGCCCGTTTCGCCCTATGCTGCGGGCCTGGGCTCCGTGGCTCCGGCCTTCACGAGGCAACAGAGCTTGTATTTCTTGCCGCTGCCGCAGGGACAGGGCTCGTTGCGGCCGACACCCTGGCGGCGCCGGGGCACCAACGGAAGTAGCGACTCCGTGTCTTGATGAAACATGTCCCTGAGCATCGCGTACAAGGCTGGATCGCGACGTTTCAACAGCTCGGGCGACGTGAAGAAATACTCGGCCAACACCGCGAAGAATTCGTGTTCGTTTGTATAGGCATAGGCGCTGAAGTGAGCGCGATGTTTTGACGTCCGAGCCAGTTCCCGTGCCACGTACCGTACCCACTGCCGGACCACCATCCAGGGCACCTCGGGCGGCAGCCCATACTCGCTCGCTTCCATCTCGACCAGGTGCGCAAACTCATGCACCCCCACATTCTGCTTGCCTGATTGATGATTGAATCCAGCCAGGAGAGCCGGCTTGGAGAGAATCATTACTCCGCTCAAATGGTGCAGGCCGACCATCCCAAGAATAGTTTCGTCGGACCCTCCATGGCTCCGATAGGCGTCGTCGAACGCATCCGGATAGATCAGCACCTCACGCAATCGATGGTATTCCCAGTCGTGGAAGCCGAAGGTCGGGATCGCCGCACTCGCCGCGACCAGCACCCGAATCGTGTCGTCCACCTCCGTGCGAATGCCCGTGATCCGGACCTCGTTCAGAAAGATCTGCACCAGCTGCCGGAACCGCCCCTTTCCCACCTCGTCAAGTGCCTCGAAGAACGCGACGTGTTCGCGAAGAATCTGTTCCCACTGGTCAGGAAACAGCTGCTGCATCACCGACATCCGTTGGAGACACCGCCGCCGCACCCACCAGTACGTGAAGGGAATCAGTCCCAGCAGAACCCACAAAGCAGGGGAGAGCCAGGTCAATAATCCCGACGCCCAGGCCACCAAGGCAGTAGCAACAAGGGCTTGCCGCTGGTTTTTACGATTAGCCTCCGCCGTCACGATCATCCTCGTGGTATCCAGTGTGAAAGTGCTGCCGAGCCACGATTCTACTCCGGACGAGCCGGTGCTTGTCTCTCTTGTTCATTTGGTTCATTTGGTTTCTTTGGTCTATCTGGTTCCCTTGTGCGATAAACCAGACGAACAAAATAAACCAGATAGACGAGACTAACCAGATAGACCAGACCAACCGTCTGCGTCCTTACGCCTCCGGTTTTACCGTTCACGTCTAACGCCTCACGTCCCCTGATAATGCGGAGTGATTTCTGCTGAAGAAAAGGG
>JANYEF010000299.1 GCA_025363325.1 Nitrospira sp.
CTTCGTATGTGTTGGGCGGGCGATCCATGCAGATCGTCTACGACGAATCCGGCTTGCTGGAGTATATGGAATCGGCGGTCAAAGCCTCGCCGAAACATCCTGTGCTGATCGACAAGTATCTTTCGGATGCGATTGAAGTCGATGCCGATGCCATTTCAGATGGGACAAACGTCGTGGTGGCCGGGATCATGGAACATATCGAAGAAGCCGGGGTGCATTCGGGGGACTCGGCCTGTTCGTTGCCGCCCTATTCGCTCGACCAGAGCGTGGTCGAAGAAATTCGTCGACAGATGAAGGCGTTGGCTCTGGAGCTTGGCGTGATCGGCCTGATGAACGCGCAATTTGCCATCAAAGACCACACGATCTATGTGCTGGAGGTCAATCCTCGAGGCTCGCGTACCGTGCCCTTCGTCAGTAAAGCCATCGGTGTGCCGCTTGCCAAGCTGGCCATGAAGACCATGATAGGCAAGAGCCTTCCGGAGCTGGGGTTGATCGAAGCCCCTAGTCCCGCTCACTTGTCCGTGAAAGAATCCGTCTTTCCCTTTAATAAGTTCCCGGGGGTGGATGTCCTTTTGGGTCCGGAGATGAAGTCCACCGGGGAAGTGATGGGCATCGACCAGGATTTCGGATGGGCCTTCGCGAAGGCCCAAGCAGGAGCTGGTGCGCCGCTGCCGAAGGGAGGCACGGCATTTATCAG
The DNA here is from genome assembly GCA_025363325.1 of Nitrospira sp. Classification (GTDB taxonomy): domain Bacteria; phylum Nitrospirota; class Nitrospiria; order Nitrospirales; family Nitrospiraceae; genus Palsa-1315. The sequence goes on from JANYEF010000299.1 coordinate 698, forward strand.
CGTGAAGGAGAGTGATCGTCCGGCGGCTCTGGACGTCGTGCGGCAGCTCCAACGGCTGGGGTTTGCCGTACAAGCCACGAGTGGAACAGCGGGGTATTTGCGCAACCATGGGATCCATGCGGAAACCGTGAACAAGGTCATGGAGGGTCGTCCTCATGTCGTGGACCATATCAAGAACGGGCAGGTGGCGTTGGTCGTGAACACCGTAAGTACCGCGTCGTCACATGCGGACTCATTGTCGATCCGCCGTGAGGCCCTGAACAAAGGGCTGGCCTACTATACGACCATACGGGGGGCACGAGCGGCGGTCATGGGGATTGAAGCGATTCTCAAGAAAGAGCTCACCATTCGGTCGCTGCAGGAATATCACCACCACTCATAGAGGACGCCACAGATTATGCCGACACCGATCACGAGAAAGGGGCACGAGGCACTTCAGGCAGAGCTCGATCGTCTTCGCAAAGTCGAGCGTGCCAAAAATATCGAAGCCATTGCTGAGGCGCGCGCCCATGGGGATTTGAGCGAGAATGCGGAGTACGATGCCGCCAAGGAGCGCCAGGGATTTATCGAATCGCGTATCATAGAGCTTGGGTCGAAGCTGGCCGAGGCCCGCATCATCGAAACGGCCGGGCGAGTCTCCGATACGATCGTGTTCGGCGCTACGGTGCTCGTGATTGAACAGGAGTCGCAGTCGAAGCGGGAGTACACGCTGGTGGGCCAGGATGAAGCCGATATGAAAGTGAACCGCATCTCGATTCAGTCTCCGGTCGGCAAGGCGTTGATCGGAAAGCGAGTCGGCGATTTCGTCGAGGTCAAGACACCGGTTAAGATGGTCGAATACGAGGTGGTGGAGATTCGCTTCGAGGAGCTGTAGTGCCGCACCCTCTGGGGCTCATCACGTTGTTGACCGATTTCGGCGATCGGGACTCGTTCGTGGCGAGCATGAAAGGGGTGATCCTCACCATCAATCCCCAGGCCACCATCGTCGATCTTTCGCATCACGTGCCACCCCATTCGATTGAAGACGCCGCCTATCTTCTGAACTCCTGCTATCGATATTTCCCAAAGGGCACGGTGCATGTGGCCGTCGTTGATCCTGGCGTCGGCAGCGTGCGGCGCCCCCTTATCGCACAGAGCGAGCGCTACTTTTTCCTGGCTCCCGACAACGGTCTCTTGACGCCGATCCTTGCCGAAGACAGTGGGATGGAAGTGCGTGAGATTGAGAATTTAGATTTTCGGTTGACATCACCAGGCCACACCTTCGACGGCCGCGATCTCTTCGCCCCGGCTGCGGCCTGGCTGACTACGCAACAGCCGTTCGCGTCCTTCGGGCGACTCATCGACGACTGCAGGACCTTCACGATCTCGAAGCCGAAATGGGAAGCCATGGCCTTGGTGGGAGAGATCGTCCACGTTGATCAATTCGGCAATCTGATTTCCAACCTGACACTCCACCACGTGAAGGAAATTCAAGAAGTCACGAAGCGACCCAACGCGCTGATCCGCATTGCCGGCCACACGATCGATAGACTCGTGGGCAGCTATAGCGAAGGCCATCCGCTGATCGCCGCTGCGCTGATCAATAGTAATGGGCAGATCGAGATTTTCTTAAAAGAAGGAAGCGCGGCTCGTACTATGAATGTGGGTCGAGGGCAACGGGTGGACCTTTTGTAACGTCGTCGTTCTTGTCCAGCTTCTGCTGGCCGGCTCCGAACACGACTCGATACATTTCACGGACCCGGTCCCCAAACATTAGAAGCATGACTCCCGCATAGGTCAGCGCGCCCGCCGAAGATTGAACGGCAAGACGAAGTCCGTGATGCCATTCTTCCGGCAACGCCAGGCGAACCAGGGCCACAACTCCCAGCATGGCCACAGACCCAGTGAGGGCCGGTCGAAACGTGTGCCAATAGTCGGTCCAGGAGCTGCCAAGAATACGATTGACATATACGAAAGCGGGCAAGTTGGAAAGTGGGAAACCGATGAGCCATCCAACCGCGACGCCGATCAACCCGTAGGGGGCACCGATATAGAAGCAGACGGGCAGTACAGCGAGGGCAAGGATATTGAGCCACATGTTGGTCGAGAAACGGCCTGTCCACAGCAGAACATGCGACAGCAGGTCTTGACTCGAGAACATGGCCATGTAGATGCAGAGCAATCGGAGCGGGGTAATTACGCCGCTCCAGGTGTCTCCCAGCGTGAGTAGCACAAAATCGTCGGCTGTGATGGCAAGCCCCAGCGCGGCCGGTAACGCGAGATATGACACGGCCTCCGTCAGGAAAAAGAAGTAGCGGCGCAACTCCTGTCTATTTGTCTGAACGGCTGTGAAAATTCCGGGCACGACTCCGCTCATCAAGGAGGTCACTTCTCGGACTGGCAGCGAGGCAAAGGTTGTCGCAAACCCAAAGATGCCCAAGGCCTCCTTGCCGAGATAGTGTCCGATGATCGTGGAATCGGCCGAGCTGTATCCGTAGTACGCGAACCGCGACACCAGAATGTGCCATCCGGACATCATGGAGCCGGTTAACGTATGAATGTTTCGAGGCCAGGTGGGCATGATCGGTTGGCACATAAACAGCACCACTGTTACGAGTCCATAACTGACCAGTGTATTGACGACCAGAGCCCAATAGGTCCACCCCGCATGAGCGGCCAGCACCATCGTCGCAGCCGCAATCGCGACTTGTAGACCGTTGATCCAGGCCAGGGTTCGAAATTGAAGATCCCGTTGCAGCAGGGCCCGCGGCAGAATTTGTAGCGCATCGATGACAAATGTGAGGCTGAGGACGGAGACAATGGCCGCCACTTGTGGTTCCTGGAAGTAGAGTGAGATCGGAGCCGAAAGAGCAAGGTAGAGCACCGTCAGTACCGTACCAAGAAGGAGCGCGGCGCCGGCCAGCCGTTGGAGCTGCTCTTTGCTCAGCGAGCGGTCCTGCAGAAGAATAGCATCGAGGCCGATGCCTTCAATCAACCGGGCCAGCCCGATGGGGATTGTGGCCATGGCCACTAATCCGTAATCGCCCGGCGTGAGAATGCGTGCGACATAGAGCGTGGCCGCCCAACTGATGGCTTGAGCGATCCATCGTCCGAGGGCTGTCCATGCAAGCCCATGAAACAGAGTTCGATCGAGATCTTGGCGGGACTGCGCGGCGGGATCGTCCACTGGATGAGGCGCCATAGGTTAATAAAGATCAGTGGATTTTTGCGATAATACTAGATCGGACATCGTCCGATAAAAGAGTACAGGCATCAGGGGAGAAACGAAACAAGAATCGCTGCCCGCTCACTCAGGCTATCGTGTGCAGGGCAGAGTCCAGTATCCGGTCGGCTAGTGGGGTGAGGGCAGAAATAGTCAATGTCTAATGATGAATGTTGACCTATCCGAACGAGATACGCTTCACGGGCGACGCGTTACGAATTCAGGACCGCCACGCGCCGCGAATATGGGTCCGGGCACCAGTTCATTTCCCGCTACTTAAAACTGAGTCCCTTCAGAAATGCCTCGAGATTTATTTTGGCTTCGTCGAATAGGGCCTCCTCTGATTGTCCCTGCGAGGCCGTGACGCCGGCGGAGACTTCGTACATATAGATGCCATGCATGAAAATACTGTCCGCTTTATATAAATCGTTTTTTCGCGTAACCAGCTCGTCTCCCTCCATTTTTTGAGAGATCAGCGGACTCCCTTCCTTCTTTAATCCAACTAGCCGTAATTCTTTCCCACGATCTGAGTCTAGGTAGCGGTTTTCGCGGAACAACTCACTGGCTTTTGATTCATCCGATATTTGCTCAACGGTGAATTTATCGACGGTATTGTCGACGCGGAGTATGCGATAGGCCGTTCCAAAAGCATCGCTAAAGCGGACGCCATGTTTCTCAGAGCCGACTTGGTGTTCCTCAACCTTGGCGCCGGCTTTGAGGTGCGGGAGGGTAACGCTGTATCCTCCCCCAGGACTCGTATAGGTTGCCTGACTCAGTCGATCGGAAGGAACGTTGGTCGTCACAGAAGCGGAGGGAAGGGTGGCACAGCTGGCCAAGGTCACGAGTAGGAAGAAGCTCAATACACTGTGCCGGGGGGAGGTCAAGCGGGTGGTATTCATCGTGTGTCTCCTGTGCAGGGCAGAATGTTGAACGGTGAATGTTAAATGGGAAGGAAGAAATGTTCAATGGCAAATGTTGAATGGTTGAGTGAAGTGACGAGCTGCTCAATCCGGACCGCTACGCGCCGGGAATCTCATTACGGTACGTTGAGCCTCTGATCGCCACGAGAACGCCGTTGGCGGACTTTTTCAACAGTCTGCTAGTTATTTCTGTGAGGCTGAGTAACTCTCTGAACGAGGGCTGAATAGAATCCGGCAGGTGCTGGCCTGTCGAGGCTTGTTCCCACCAGAAGTCGGCCCAGGATGAGCGTGATACCAGTGAAGGCACTGCTCTCGATCCACCCAGCAAAGGACTGTGCTCCGAGCACTACACTGGTTGAGTTGAGAAGCCAGACGCCTACTCCAATCGCCAGAAGATATGAGAGACGCGAGGTGCTAGCCGCCCTGAGGGCGAGAGCTACTCCCACTGCACCGGTGGACAGGGCAAGCAGAGGATAGCCCATGTGATGCGTTTGTGGCGCGATCCCTGCCAAGGCCAACACCAATCCCGACACAAAGGTTGTGCCGTACGCAATGGCCACCGCACGCAGAATGGTTCGCCACTGGATAGGCAACTTCCTGGCCGTCATGCGGCTCAGGGTACGGGTTCTACTCTGACAACTGCTATCCTACGGATGAGGGGAGGAGGCGTTGGCAGGTGGCTGGACGGGCTAGGGCGAGCCACCTAATTTAGGTGACCGGCACTCGGCATCGTCGAATATTAGGGGGCAGGAGTAGGATTCTCCTCTTCGTACTCTTTGAACCATCTACTTCCAATGTCCAATAAGTCCATACTCACGACTGACCCTAAATCCTGATTCATAATCGGTCAAATCAACTTTGCCTCGACTTCAACATCCAAAGAGGTAGAGTAGTGCGAGGTCAAGCACTGACCCCATACCTCAGGAGTGAAGGGTTAGTCATGGAGCCAGCGAGAAAATTTCCTGGCGGTACACAACCGAATATGTTTTTCATCGCTGTGTTTGTTGTTCTCTGTTCCGCCATCGGTGCAGTTGCGGTCTCATCTGTTGCCGCAGGTCTCCTTACACTTATAGAGCCTTCATGGTCCAAACACACCATGGCCGGTCTAGAATTCATACTAAGTTTCCCGATTGGCACCGTGTTAGGTGGAACTTTTGGATACGTTTGGATTAAGTAGGAAACGCCAGATAGAACAGCAGGCTATATGTTTTCCTTGGTGGGCGGTGTGACCACCTTCATTTGCCTAGGGTTTGGCATTCTATCGGCTGGCTCTCGCGGGTTTAGTGTGCTTGAATTTATTTTGACAATTGCTTCTCCATGGGTCGTGGCCCCTTTAATTACGTCTCTAATTATGTTGATAAGAGGTGTGCTGCTACTTACGGGATGGAAGGCCAGGGAATAATAAGGGGTGTCCCGTCCGCCTGTCCGCGATGGCATAGATCTGCCGCTCCTTCGGTCTTCAGTACATCCGCGCGTGACGTGTGTACTAGGGCTAGCTGATCGCCCTCTCTTCCCCCCCCCTCTAAAAATGGTGGCCTGAGTCGCTCCTTGAACTTGTGATTCCCCGTAGCTTGCTACGGGGACAATCTTTTCTGGTACCCTCTGGCGTATGGCGGACCAGAGGGACGAGGCAGTTAGAAAGGGAGCGCACTGTGCGTGGCCAATCC
>JANYEF010000366.1 GCA_025363325.1 Nitrospira sp.
CACGATTGATCTGAAGACCAAAACAGGAGCGGACATTCCGATCGAGCAACGCAATCCTCTCGAAGTCACCACCATCCACGGCAGCCATCCCATCGCGCCAGCCGGAGTCGCAGTCTACAATCCCGCGTTCGACGTGACGCCGGCTGAGTTAATCACCGGCATCATCACGGAACGGGGCGTCTTCAAGCCTGGGGAACTCGCCGCACAGTTTCAGTCATAGCGGTTTTATCAGTATGACGTCGTGCGGGTATCTTCTATGTTGACGTGCGTTCTTGACACACCAGTGTGCAAGCCGTAGGCTGCACTCGTGCGGAGCGTATTTAGAGTATTGAGCAGGAGACGTGCGATGAGAAAAGCAGATCGTCGAGGAATTGACCGTAAGTTTCAACGCTATCAGATCGTGCTACGCCGGGAGTTACCAAAGCTGAAGACCCGCTTTCACATCCAGTCGCTCGGCCTTTTTGGATCGTTTGTGCGGGGGACGGCCCGAAGAACAAGCGATCTCGATGTGCTCGTGGAATTTTCCAAAGAACCGAGTCTTTTCCAATTCCTTGAGTGCGAATCCCACCTCTCTGCGCTCCTGGGTGTGAAAGTGGATCTGGTCATGAAGGAGACGCTCAAACCGAGGATCGGTCGGCACATTCTGAGCGAGGTCGTCGGTCTGTGACTAGACGCCGGGAGTTTCTGGACTATGTGGCGGATATCGAAGAAGCCGCCCAGCACATTGATCAATTTCTCGCTCACATGACATGGGCGCAGTTCGTCCACGACCAGAAGACCATTTATGCGGTGGTCAGAGCATTTGAGATTATCGGGGAGGCGGCGAAGAAGGTCCCGCCGTCTGTTCGTAAACGGCACCCGAAAGTTCCCTGGAAACAGATGGCCGGCATGCGGGACAAGCTGATCCATGAGTATTTCGGAGTCAATAATCAGGTGCTGTGGAAGACAGCCAAAGAAGATATCCCCGCCATGCAGCCTCTCATCACAACGATGTACAAGAAAGAATCGGAGAAAGCCCGCCGCCAACAAAAATGATAGTCGACCCCAGAGACTCCGTAACCGAACGGGGCGTCTTCAAGCCGGACGAACTCGCCGCACAGTTTCAATCATATCCCGTTTCCGTATAGTCCAAGCTGCATAGCGTTCGACCTGATCGCCATTGTCAGTGGTCACTTGAAGCGGGCTGAGCGGGCGAATGTGGGATTGTCAGACTTGACCCCCGTTTCCGGATTTGACCCCTGTTTCCTGTGGAGGAGAGGGGAGAAATTCCAGAGAGACGGGGAGGGCGGCCTGGTTGGTCCCCTGTGCTCACGGAACCCCCACGATGAAACTGTGGTCGTTCGACGTGCGCAAGTAGTGGACCAAGCCAGGCCACCGTCCTAGAGGAAGGTACGAACGAGCGTGGAGGGAAGATGTATATCCATCGGCTCGCATTGATTGACAGCCTAGATAGGTCAGCGGTACGGTTACACCTTCTGGGAAGAATATGGGGCGAAACAAGAAGTTGCGAATCCGCCTTGAGAGCCTGAGAAGGCGGATCACAGATCATCGAATCAAGATCGCACTCCAGCAGCAGGGTGCGCATCCCGATCGGAGGCTCATCAAGCATTGGGAGGTCGAGATCAAAGCGTGGGAGCAAACCGTAAGAAATCTTGAGCGGCGGTTGAAGAAAGGAAAGCGCCATGATTAAGAAAACACGACAGTCGGTGCTCGCTGATAAGGATTCATTCCTTATGCCGTCGAGTTCTATGCTTGATAATCACTTCGATGAGATTGTGGAGACAACCGAGGAGGTTCTGGGGCTGGTGGCGATCTTGAAAACACTGTCTCCTGCCGATTCTAAACGAGACGAGTACGAAGGTCGGCTCTATGCAGCTCTCACGCACCTCGATCACCATGTGAAGCCTGCGATAAAGGAATGGGATCGCGTTGTGGATCGGATGCCGGAAGATTGAAAGAATGATGACGGTCAGGCCAGCGCGCACGTATTAGCCCGCATCATTCACGAGAGTTCGTGACGAGACCGCCGAGACGCCAGGCGAGCCTGCCCGCCGTCAGGTTTGTCGTAGCGACGTATCGGCGGGTGCAGTAGAAGTTTTCGTGAAGAATGACAATTGATTCGCTGATGCTATTGGAAGGCCACTTGCCACCACGGGCATTGGGGTTAGTCGCCGAGTGGGGCGCACTGCATCAGGACGAGTTGAGAGACGACTGGACACTCGCTGAGCAACGGGCACCGCTCAAGAAGATCAAGCCGCTGGAGTAAGGCGAATGCTGAAAGATATCGTAGAAGCCACCGCGCTGGAAGGCTACCACGTCCGACTCCGATTTGAAGATGGAGTGGTGGGCGAACTTGATC
>JANYEF010000405.1 GCA_025363325.1 Nitrospira sp.
GGCGAACAAGATCAAATTCAAGCTGAAGGAAGAAGCGGCTTCACGCACGATGATCATCATGGGTCTGGTGGGGTTGGCGCAAGGCGAGAACCCGCGCCTCTTGCAGGAAAAACTCGAGGGTTATCTGCCGGAATCGGAACGGACGAAAGAAGCGAAGAAGTAGGGGCACAGGGGTAAAGGGGATAAGGGGGTAAGGAAGCAACGGGAAAACGGATCTGAGACTTCTATCCTGACTACCCCGGTATCCCTACCCCTTTTGCAGCTATGGCCAAGAAGAAACACGAAGAACACGAGAATCACGAGCGCTGGCTTGTGTCCTATGCGGATTTCATCACGTTGCTCTTCGCATTTTTTGTCGTGATGTATTCCATCTCCTCCGTGAACGAGGGCAAGTTCCGAACGGTGAGCGATTCGATTAAAGCCGCGCTCAACCCGATCTCCAGCCCCCTCACGACCTCGGTGCCGTTTACGGTTGGGCAGAACAAAGCCGTGACGGTGAAGCCGACCATCGAAAGTGCGACGGAACCGGCAGTGCGACGCCTGCGTGAGATCATGCGCTCTCTCAAGAATGAAACGCAGTTAGAGATCACTCAACTAAAGGAACTCACGAACGGAGATATCGTGCTGACGCTGCCGGACACAGTGCTATTTCGCGCCGGGGAATCAGCGCTTCGCCCCGAGGCGCTTCCATTCGTACAGGCGATCAGTGAAGTGCTGATTGAGCTGGATCGTCATGTGCGTGTCGAAGGGCATACCGACAATGTGCCGATCGCCACGGTGAAATTCCCATCGAACTGGGAGCTCTCTGCCACCCGTGCCGTGACGGTGGTACGTGTGTTGTCCGAACAGTATGGCGTGGAGGCCGATCATCTTACCGCGGTGGGCCATGCCGACTCTCGCCCCCTCAACGATAACCTGACTCCAGAGAATCGGGCGAAGAACCGCCGGGTCGAGATTGTCGTACAGGAACGCAGACCGATCCCACAGCCGATCGAGACAGCAGAGCCGCGCACCGCCTTGGAGCGGTTTGGCGCTCCTCAAGAGGGTATGAAGCGAGACGCAGGTGCCATTCTTGACGATATTTCTCCCGTGTTGCAGCCCCTGGCTCCCGTGGTGCAAACGGCCCCCCGTCCGTGAAGGAATTCATGTTTTCCAGCGCTCAAGAATCACCAGCAACGTTCCGATAACGAATCCATCGACGAATAACTAGTTGATCTGGTCTGACTGGTCTGACTGGCCTGACTCGTCTGTCTGGTTCAACCGGCAAACCAGACAGACCGAATAGACCAGACAGACATTTTCAGCAACCTCCTAGAGGGACTATGGAAACCAACTCCAGGCTCTGCAAACCAGCGGGTGATCTGACGATCTTTGAAGCGGCCGAATTCAAAGAGTCCCTGCTCGAGGTGCTCGGGAACGAAGGACTCGTGTGCTTGGATCTGTCACAGGTCAAGCGCGTGGACACGTCTGCAATTCAGCTGATGTGGGCGGCGCGCAAACTCGGACGTGTGCTGGTGACCAATATTCCACATGATCTCGACTCGAAGATGGCGCAGCTCGGCTTTACCGAGCCCTTGAGCGAATAAACGATGGAAGCCCCATGTCGTGCGTGGAAGGCGTTTGCGGGTTGTGCGTTGCCGCTCATTCCGGTCTTGATCCGGCAGATGACCGCCGTGACCGAGCAAACCGAAGAGGCCGCGCTCAAGCTCATGACGACGTTGCAGGTCATTTCTCGGCGTGCCAGCCAGCAAGCGGAAGACGCCGTCCAGATCATCGTGCAGGCATCCGCACGGGATACAGACGAGACGGAGATGGAACAGGTGCAGGCCTCCGTGCACCTCTCGAAGCAGCAGGCCAAAGAATTGTCCAACGATGTGGGACAGATTGTGATGGCGCTCCAATTCCAGGACATCACCAGGCAAAAGCTCGAACATATCGAACAGGCGCTCACGCAGATGGGCGACCACCTGCAACATCTTGTCGACGGCAAGCCGGACGCAGATCTGCAGGATAGCCTGTCACTACTGAAGACGTTGGAACACAGTTACACCATGGAAGCGGAGCGGCGGGTTCACGCGGCAGCGAATGGCCACAACGTGAGCGCACATGCCGACGACGAAGAAGATTCAGTCACGATGTTTTGAGTAGACCGGTCTATTCGATCGATCTTGTTTGCTCGGATGAACCAGACAGACCAGAGGAACCACACAGACCAGAAGTGGGGAGCGTGATATGGCCAAGACAGTCTTAGTCGTCGATGACTCGCCCACTATGCGGCAAATGGTGGCGTGCACCCTTACTGCAGCGGGATTCCAAGTCATCGAGGCCGAACATGGTAGGGATGCCGTCAACAAAGTCACGGGCGGCCCGAAGATGGATCTCGTCGTGACCGATCTCAATATGCCGGAGATGGACGGCATCGCGCTCATCAAAGAGCTTCGGAACATGCCGTCGTTCAAATTCACGCCGATCCTCATGCTGACGACAGAATCATCCGATGAGAAAAAGAAAGCCGGCAAGGCCGCAGGTGCGACCGGCTGGATCGTAAAACCCTTCAATCCGGAGTTAATACTCAAAGTGATCGCGAAGGTATTGCCATCTTGAATAACGTGAAACGTGAAACGTGAAACGTAAGGCGTCAGACGTAATGGGTATCGGAAGTCGACTCCTTGCCTCACATCTTACGTTTCACGTTTTACGTTTCACGTCTCACGAGGCCCTATGAGCGACGATTTTTCCCAATTTCAGGACGCCTTCTTCGAGGAAGCCGCGGAGCATCTCGCCATTATCGAAGAAGGGCTGCTGGCGCTCGAGCAGCATCCCGAAGACTTGGATCTGCTGAACAAGATTTTCCGGTCGGCGCACTCCATTAAAGGGACGAGCGGCATGTTCGGATTTACCGCCGTGGCGCAGTTCACTCACAAGATGGAAACCCTGCTTGACCTACTTCGCAACGGACAAAAAGTGGTAACGCCCGAGATTGCCGATCTTCTCCTCAAGTCGACCGATTGCTTGAAGACGCTGATCGACGCGGCCAAAAGCGGCTCGCCGGTCGACGACAAGACGGTCCAACAGCTTACGGTCGAACTGGCCAAGGCGAGTGCGTTGGGTAGCCAGCCGCCAGCTCAAGCTGCAAGTGGCTCGAAGCAGGCATCTTCCCCCTTGCCCCTCGCCTCTAGCCCCTCGCCTCTTCATCAGTACACGATAGCCTGGACTCCGCCTGAATGGCTCTTTCAGCGAGGCCTTGACCCACTGCAAACCTTCAAAGAGCTGGCCAGTCTTGGCACCCTGACTCTGGTGACGGTGGATACATCCAAGTTGCCGGAACTCGAAGCCATGGATTCTGAAAAGTGCTACCTCTCCTGGACGATGAAGTTGGAGACCATTAAAAATCGAACGGTCGTGGATGCGGTCTTTGACTTCGTCAGGGAAGATAGCGTGCTCACCATCGAAGAACGTGAACCGTTAGACGTGAACCGTAAGACGCATGGCGCGGACGGAACGACGATCGACGTGTCGAGTTCAGAGTTTCATGTTTCAAGGTCAACCCCCAAACATGAAACGTTAAACAAGCAATCAGAAACAGTCGATGGTGATCCAAAGCCCCTCGGCGAGATTCTCGTCGAGAGCGGCGTCGTATCGCGCCAAACGCTCGACCACGCGCTCGCGCAGCAAAAACGCGTAGGCGAGATCCTGATTGAACAACATGCCGCCACCCCGCAGCAGATCTCTCAGGCCCTTCAGAAGCAACAAGATAGCGCGGCCCATGCCAAAAAGGGGACCGAGACTGCCTCCATCCGTGTGGACACCGCCAAGATCGACAAACTCATCAATCTCGTCGGCGAGCTGGTCATTACGCAGTCGATGCTCAGCGATCTGAGCACGCGCTTCGAGATGTCGCAATTGGCGGTGCTGCTCGAGCGGGTCGCACAACTTGAACGCAACACGCGGGAAATCCAGGAACGGATCATGGGGATCCGAATGCTTCCCATCGGCAGCGCCTTCAGCCGGTTTCCCCGGTTGGTCAGAGATCTATCTGGAAAATCCGGCAAGAAAATTCAGCTCGTCCTCTCCGGCGAGGAAACCGAACTGGACAAAACCGTCATCGAGTCCATCACCGATCCGCTGACGCATCTCGTCCGAAACTCAGCCGACCATGGGCTGGAACAACCCGAAGAACGGCTCGCCGCCGGCAAAGACGAACAAGG
>JANYEF010000466.1 GCA_025363325.1 Nitrospira sp.
GTTCTTCGTGACCTACCGGGACGATCCAAAACTCTCACCACTGGTGAGAGTTTTGCCGTGGACCCACAACCTGATCGTCCTCGGGCAGTCCAAACGCCGCGAGGAACGCGAGTTCTACCTACGCATGGCCGTCCAGGAGCACTGGAGCAAGCGCGAACTGGAACGGCAGTTCCGCCTGGCCGCGTTCGAGCGCGCGGTGCTCCACCCGCCAAGACTCTCACCGGCGGTGAGACAAGATTACGGCGCCGCCGACAGCGTCTTCAAGGACGCCTACGTGGTCGAATTCCTGAATCTACCCGATGAACACAGCGAGACGGACCTGCATCGCGGGCTGCTCGAGCGGCTCAAGGCGTTTCTGATCGAACTCGGCCGCGACTTTTGTTTCGTCGGTTCGGAGTACCCCGTGCAGGTTGGCGGCCGGGACTTCGCGCTCGACCTGCTATTCTTTCATCGGGGCCTCAACTGTCTGGTTGCCATCGAGCTGAAGGTGGACCGTTTCGAGCCCGAGTACCTGGGCAAGCTGGGCTTCTACCTCGAAGCCCTCGACCGCGACGCGCGCAAGCCGCACGAGAACCCTGCTATCGGCTTGTTGCTCTGCGCCTCGAAGGACAGCGAGGTGGTTGAATATGCCCTCAGCCGCACGCTCTCGCCCGCGCTGATTGCCGAGTACCAGACCCAACTGCCTGACAAGAAACTGCTCGCGGCCAAGCTGCACAAGTTCTACGCCCAGAACGCGCCGGAGCAGGCCAGGGCCAAGCCTGCGAGCAAGTCGGCGGCCAAGCCGAAGAAGCGAAAGAACGATGGAGCGGCCAAATGAGAGAAATCCTCGGCAAAGGGAAAACCGTCCGCGAGCTGCTCAAGGGAGTGACGTACTCCATCGATTACTACCAGCGCGAATACAAGTGGCACGAGAAGCAGATCCGCGAACTCGTGGACGACCTGAGGGGGAGTTGGGGGTCAGACATGACCATTGACTTATTGGAGCCGGTCGCCTTGCTTGAAGCGATTGCGTCAGTGCATTGAATTCATTGCTCGACCGTGCACGTCACGCCTTTGACCAGGTTGCCCTTCCAGCCTGATCCTGCAGAGTGGCATGATTACTCTCGACGGAGGTAGGAATGTTTCACTGTCATGTCTGCGGAAAAACTGAGACGCGCCAGGAGCTGGTCAGTGAAGTGTTTGACATCGACGGGAAACCGGTTCGCGTCGACGCGATTCCTGTCGCAGTCTGTACGAACTGTGGTGAGGCTGTCTTCAGCCGTGAAGCGACTGAACGGGTGCGTCGCATGGTCCATGGCGAAGCCAAGCCTGTGAAATCCGTTCAGATGGATGTGTTCGCCTATACGAAGTAAGGACAAAAGTCGGTGCCGCTGCGTTGACTCAGAAAATCCGCTCCTCCACTGCTAACACAAGAAAAACGTCTCGGAGTCTTTTCTCGCCGCCCGGGGCTGGTCTGTCTGGTGTCTTTGGTTTTCCGATCAGCCAACCAAATGAACGAGACGAGCGGGACGTGGGGGATGGTCTGTCTGGTCTGTCTGGTCTATCTCGTTTGTCTGGTTGGCCGGATCGGACGCCCCACCAGAAGAACCCAAGAGACCAGACAGACCAAACAAACTGGACTGCTCATCCCCTTCGCCAGCTGGCGCTTCCCAAAACATCGGTGCCGATGTATCCTGCGCCAGCTGTGTGGCGAGTTGTTCGAGCTACGGTCTGCCTAACCTGGGTGCGCGGTGGTTGAAGATACGGTGATGGGAATGGACTTGCCTTATACAGGTCACGCTGTCGTCGAACGTGAGACAGTACGAGATTATCTGCTGAGCCCGTCCCATCCAACCGGTAAGGGCAAGGCCGACCCGCTTCGCGGTCTGTTTGAGACAACCGTGAACGGCAAGCCATCCATCGTCGAATACGAGCCCGACTCTGACCTGCGCGACACCGAGCAGGTGCCGCTGCTGGAAGAGGGCGGCATCGAGGCCTTCATCCGCCGCGAGGTGTTGCCCTATACGCCCGACGCATGGATCAAGGAAGACGCCACCAAGATCGGCTACGAGGTGAGCTTCACGCGGCACTTCTACAAACCGCAGCCGCTGCGCACGCTGGAGGACATCAGCGCCGACACCCTCGCCATTGAAAGAGAGGCCGAGGGGCTGCCGGACGGCTTGCTGAAGGTGGGTGCTAAGGCATGAAGAAGAAGGCCGCCCGGAAAGCCAAGACGGTTCGCTCGAAGGCCATGGTGGTGTCGCCGGTCGAGCGGGCCTTCGACGAGATCGTCGAGCTGATCCGGGCCGCTCGCCAGCAGGCCGTCCGGACCGTGAACACCGAGTTGATCGAGCTCTACTGGCGCATCGGCGACTACCTCCACCGCAAGATCGAGTCCGACGGCTGGGCCAAGGGCACGGTCGTTCAACTGGCCGCCTACATCGCGCAGCGCGAGCCCGGCCTGCGTGGCTTCTCGCCGCAGAATCTCTGGCGCATGCGGCAGTTCTTCGTGA
>JANYEF010000469.1 GCA_025363325.1 Nitrospira sp.
CGGAAGAATACCCTGTTGCCTCTGAGAAAGCACCCCACCCTTTATAGGGAAAAGAGCTGATGGCTGATAGCTAATGGCGTATGGCGAGAAACAGAAGCGTAGCACGCAAGCCAGGACAATCACCGCCTGCGAACGACGAGATACAAGGGGGCGTAGACTTATCCTGATCGCGACTTCCAGTACCCTGGCTCTCGCCGTAGGTGCATGATCGCAAGGATCTCAATGGCGGCTGGCTTCGCCCGATAGATAATCCCATAGGGGAAACGGGGGAGCTTGCACTTGTGGATATCGCCTGCGACCTTGAGGTACATCTGAGGGCGACGGCGAATTCTGTGGAAGGCATCTTCGAGAATGTCGAGAAACCGCTGCTCAAGACCTGGCTGTCTTTCCCCGTAAAACTTTGCCGCCTCGCCACCCTCCAATTGAGCTTCCGGATGCCACCGGATGTGCATCAGGCGTGCTTCTTCCGCAATTCAGCCATGACGGTATCGGAATCAACCAGTTCGGCATTTCCACGATCGATTTCATCGCAGCGTCGCTGAATCTCTGCCCGCCATGTCTGGGAGACTTCGAAGTCTTGCTCAAAGTCGAGGCCTTCCAGGAGCGCTTCGGCGATAAAAGCTCGGGTAGCGGGCTCCAACTGCATGGCCTCTTCCAGGATCTTCTTCGCATCAGTTTTCATGGCTGCGTTCCTCCTTCAGACCAGACATCCACACGCCATTCCAGACCTCGTCGTCCTGGTTCTCCCATGCGTGGCGCATGGCCGGTTCCTGCGCCTGCTTCAATTCTTCAGTGAGCCGGTCTCTCAGTCCATATTTGATTTCAATGTACTCGATGAAATCCAACACTTCCTGCGCGAGTGTGTCCGGGAGCTTTTGCGCTTCCTTGAAGATTCGTTCGGCTGTCGACATATCGCCCTTCCTCTCTTAGGCCACCAGGGCCATGTTCACCGCCTCTATTATGGTCTGAAGGCCCTCTGGAAACAACCGGTAGGCTTCCGGCTATGTCAGGGTGAGCTTCTTTCAGAGTGACGGATACGCGTTTGATCGCCTCCCCGATGATTTCGAGGTTACGCACGACTGCGTCTTGGGTCTTTCGGTCGGAAAAGAAGCTCTCCTCTCCTGCCGCGGTATAGTTCACAATGTGGTGAATGAGGGGAAGCACTGGGGTCGTTGCGTGACCCTGCCCTTCACGCTCTTACGAGAGCGGCCCGGGACCGTGAAGCGAGACGGGCGAGGGTTGATCTGGTCCATCTGGTCTGTCTGGTCTGTCTGGTCTGTCTGGTTCATCTGGTTCGTCTCGTTCAACCAAACAAACCAAACAGACTAAATACACAAGAGAGACCAGCCGGATCTCGTGCGTCACGGTCCATCGGCGCGCTCACAACGTCACAGTAAGGCCGATTTCACCGGCCACCGGTGCATTTCATTCCACATGTGAAAAATAGAATGCCCCGGTTTCTCTCACATGTTCTTTGTCCCCTCATGACAGGAACGCCTAACTCCTCGGTCGGTCAACGTATACACAACACAACGTACAACCGAGAGGTTCTCGAATCTTAGGTTTTCTTGGGACCATTGCTGTTAGGATGATGGTGGGTGTTTGAATATCCTGCGACATCGATAGAAAGGAAGCGTGACGTGAACACAACGAAACTCATTGCCGTATGTATCGTGATTTCTCTGATCGGGGTCCCGACCGTATCCTTTGCGAGGGCGAGAGGCGGAGGATATGGCGGAGGATTTTCCAGCGGGTCAAGGAGTGGTGGCTACTCAGGGAGCATGGGCAGCCGTGGAACACGCACCTATGACCAGAACGGCACGAGGCCAATTGAACAGTCGACCACACCGAGGCCGTCAGCCACCGCACCGCAGGCAACGCCCGGCAGCCCCGCTCCGACTGCCCAGCCAACCCCTGCCATGCAGCCCTCGTTTATGCAACGCAATCCCCTGATGGCTGGCCTCGCAGCCGGCATCGCCGGATCATATATCGGCAATATGCTGTTCGGAGCAACGAACAGCAGTGCGCGTACCACCGATGCCGGTGAACATGCCGGCGCGACCGACCAGACCGCCGGGGGGTCCAGCTCCACCTGGATACTCCTCCTCCTCATGGTCCTGGGAGCCGGGGCGCTCTATTATTTCCTGAAAGTACGGCGGTCACCCGTCCCTGATTTTTCCGGGATCACGCGGAGCAATGCATTCAGCGAGCCCCTGCAGGCAGAGCCTTCCGCCACGACCCTACGGACCGCGACGGTTGACACCGAGGTCACCACCGCTGACAAGAGCGCGTTCCAGCAACTGCTGATCGATATTCAAACGGCCTGGAGCAAACAAGATCTGACCGGGCTGCGGCGGTGCGTCACGCCAGAAATGTTGAATTATTTCAGCACCGCCTTAGCCGAACAGACCAGCCAGGACCTCGAGAATCATGTGGAAGATGTGGTGCTCCTACGTGCAGAGGTCCGGGAAACCTGGACCGAAGACGCGACGCATTACGCGACGGTAGGGCTTCGCTGGAATGCCCGTGACTATACCGTCTCTTCGACGAAGCAGCGAGGAGAACCAGGCTATCTCGTCGAGGGCAGCGAAGAGACGCCAACCGAAGCCGGCGAAGTGTGGACATTCATGCGCTACCAGAACGGGAAATGGTTGCTCTCCGCGATTCAGCAAGCCGATTAGTACCCTGCCAGCGACTCATGTCGCTAGAGCCGACGAGAATGTGAAACGGGGGCAGCAACTGTCTTGGCTATCAAGGCAGTTGCTGCCCCCGTTTCTTCTTTCGGTCTTCTGGTGATGCCCGGTGCAGGATAGCCGCGCGATCCGAAGTTCGAAGTTCTAGGTTCGAAGTTCAGAAAACCTCGAACTTCGAACCTCGAACCCTCGCCCGTCTCGCTTCTCGTGCAAGAATCGCCCACGAGGAGCAACCATGATGGTTGGCGACGGAGGGGGCGACCCTGTCATTGCCTTAGCCGAACACTAATTATTATCCACGGAAAGATATACGATGACCCGCCCATCCTTCTTGGTGTCGATGAGGTACACTCTGATAATCGAATTACTTCCAGGTTTATTTGCAGAAAACTTGTCTGTCTTGCTGTACAACTCTGTGTCAGTGTCCTCGTCAAGATTCGTTCCGATCCAACCCTGAGGCAAGCTGTTGCGCAGTCG
>JANYEF010000471.1 GCA_025363325.1 Nitrospira sp.
TTAGAGAGGACGACATCTGGAACGGATACCCCGAAGAGACCAATGCGCCGTACGGTCTCGCCAAGAAGATGATGCTGGTGCAGTCGCAGGCCTACCGTGAACAGTATGGGTTTAATTCAATCGTGTTATTCCCGGTGAACCTCTACGGCCCGCGCGACAACTTTGACCTGGAGACGTCTCACGTCATTCCAGCCTTAATACGCAAATGTGTGACGGCAAAAGAAGCAGGCCACGCCACACTCACGTTGTGGGGAGATGGCTCTCCGACTCGA
Organism: Nitrospira sp.; assembly: GCA_025363325.1. GTDB lineage: Bacteria > Nitrospirota > Nitrospiria > Nitrospirales > Nitrospiraceae > Palsa-1315. Next base: position 273 of record JANYEF010000471.1, read on the forward strand.
GAGTTTTTGTATGTAGAGGACGCCGCAGAAGGCATCCTGCTCGCAGCTGAACACTATGAAGGAAGTCTACCCGTCAACCTGGGGACAGGGGAGGAAGTCACGATTCACAATCTTGCCACCATGATTGCCACGGAAGCCGGTTTTACAGGACAAATCGCATGGGACACCACCAAGCCCAACGGGCAGCCACGACGATGCCTGGATGTCAGCCGGGCCAAGCAACTTTTCGGCTTTCAAGCAAAGCACGCACTCCGTGAAGGACTCAAGAAGACGATGCTGTGGTTTTTAGCCAACCGCAACAATCTTCGACAAGTTACCTTCTGACGGCGCCTATCAGCTCTCGTTACTCGTAATCCTAGCGAGCCAAGCGGGTCGCGCGAGAGGGACAACTGTTCGAGGTTTTCGGAGCTTCGAACCCTGAACTTCGAACTTCGGATAGTGCCCGTCTCACTTCTCTTGCAAGCCCGCCCTTCTCGCGTAACTAAGCAGCGGGAGCAAATTTGAACGAATCTGCCCAAGCATGCGCTGTTTTCCCTCTCTCACACCCACAGAAACAGCGCAAAGACGTTGAAACGTAATGGGTTCGAGAACCAACCTAAATGGTCCAAGAATTGCGAACTTCATGCCATTTGCTTTCATATCCCAGAGGTAACAAGCACGTGAACGAAACCAGCGCATTATCCCTGAAGCAAGAGAACCATTCAGCCGAACACCAAGCCTCGTCGGAAAATGTAGGCAGTGGACCGATACCGGGAGCATTGCTACTGGCAATCGAAACCACCGCATCGATAAGGCCACCGGACGGACAGGAATCATACGAACGAGCAACGGCGCTCAAGAATGTGGGCCTGTTCAGACAGGCAGCGGAACATTTTGAGAAAGCCGCACAGGATTCCGCATATGCGCTGAAGGGCTCCGCCCAAATGGGTCTGTGCCTCAAGAAGAGCGGACAACAGGAAGAAGCCGTCGCGGCCTTTCGCCGAGCCCTACAAGTGCCCTCGACATCATCGAAAGAACAAGTGCAGATCCTCTACCTTTTAGGGAGAACATTAGAATCTCTCGAGCGCATTCCTGAAGCATTAGAGACCTATCGATGGCTCCGTCGTGAAGCACCACAATATCGAGATGTCGCCATGCGAATCGAGTCATTGAGCACGAGACGCATGCACCGCGACAACCCCTAACCCACATGAGTCAAGACGGTTGGATGCGAAATCGCGGAGTCGCCGCGTTTGTTGCAGCGGCGAATACGCGATTGCAGCAGAAGCGTTATGAATCATGCGGGCCAGGAAGCAGGAAATGACGGTCCCCCGAAAACGTTTCTCAGTTGTGGAATACGAACCAATCAGTTAAGTTTTTCTCTTACAGGCCGTCTTCTTTGTGTGTGGTTCATCTGGTCTATCTGGTTTTTTTGTTCATTTAGTTGATCTTGTTCAACCAAAAAAAACAAGACAAACCAAATAAACGAGACAAACTAGATGAACCAAACCAGCGCGTTATCCAAGGTTCATGCATGTTAACCGAGGCTAGACCATGAAGCGGATTGATCTGATCGCAGGGGCGCGGCCAAATTTTATGAAGATTGCGCCGATCATCGACGCGCTTAACGCGGCCGAGACGCGGGGCGGTTCGTTGCGTTTTCGTCTGATCCATACGGGCCAGCATTACGACCGCGCCATGTCCGGGAGCTTTTTCGAGGAGCTAGGCATCCCGGATCCGGACATCAATCTTGAAGTAGGCTCGGGCACCCAGGCTGAACAAACCGCCGCCATCATGGTGGCCTATGAAAAGGTGCTGCTGAAACAGAAGAGCGACCTGTGTCTGGTCGTGGGGGACGTGACCTCGACCATGGCCTGTTCCATCGCCGCCCGCAAGTTGGGGGTGCCGGTAGCGCATGTGGAAGGTGGCATCCGCTCAGGCGACTGGACCATGCCGGAAGAAATCAATCGGGTGGTGACCGACTCCATCACCAACTGGTTTTTCACCACCAGCGAGACGGCGAACGACAATCTTCGCCGCGCCGGTGTCACGGACGATCGGATCTTCTTCGTCGGCAATACGATGATTGACACACTGCTCAAGCAGCTCCCGCGCCTGCGTCCGCCTGCCTGTTGGGAATCGCTGAAGCTGAAGCCTAATAACTACTTCGTCGTCACCCTGCATCGCCCGGCAAATGTAGATGGGGAGCAGCAGCTAATACAGCTGCTGCATGCCATCGCCGAAGGCACGCGCGGCTTGCCAGTGGTGTTTCCCGTCCATCCGCGCACCGCCAAGAACCTGCGCGATCTCGACAGCAAGACGCCACAACTGAATTATGTCGATCCACTGGGCTACTTAGAATTCAACTACCTAGTGAAATATGCCCGTGGGGTGATTACCGATTCCGGTGGTATCACTGAGGAGACCACCGTACTGGGCGTACCCTGCTTGACTCTGCGTGACAACACTGAGCGTCCAGAGACCATCACGATTGGGACGAACGAACTCATTGGGACCGATCCGAGCAAGCTCCCTCCCGCCCTGGCACGATTGATGGCGGGGCAGTGGAAAAAAGGCGCAATTCCTCCGAAATGGGACGGCAAAGCGGCAGAGCGGATCGTCGAGAATCTGGAACGATTGCTGGTGAGTAAATGAAACATTTCCAATAATACTGGAACACAGGCCCTGCTGCACTGCGCCAAGTACCTGTGGGAGGAGTGGTGAAGTAGTAGATCCCACCAGAGGCATTCAGGCTATTCAATAATCACGCATATTCCCCTGTATCACGCGATTGCTGCATATCCAGCCCCACAATGGCGAAATCTAATTTGTTTACCAAGTAGGACCTTCGCGGCATTATGGAGCAGCCAGTGACTCCCTTATCTGTCAGTGTTGTAATTCCGGTCTACAACGGTGAGCGATTCCTGCAAGACAGTATTAACAGTGTCTTGGGCCAAACATTTACGGATTTTGAAATCGTAATAGTTGATGATGGTTCCACCGATGGCTCGACCGACATTGTTCGCAGTTACTCTGATGCGCGCCTCCGAATGGTCTCGCACGCTCAGAATCGCGGACTGGCAGAGGCCCGCAATACTGGCATTCGTTCGTCCCGTGGAATCTACGTCGCATTGCTAGACAGCGATGATATTGCGGAGCCGACACGCCTTGCCGACCAAGTAGAGGCAATGGAACAAGATCTCGGATTGGCCTACTTGGGTACTTGGGCCTTGATGTTCAACAGTGAGGTGCCGACCGCCACGAAGTTATGGAAGACAGAAACCACAGACAACGCGCTTCGCGCTATCCTGATGTTTAGAAACCGTTTTAATGCCTCGAGCGTAATGTTTAGGAGAACCGCTGCTCCCCCAGAACTCTTCGCAAATATTCCGATGGCAGAAGACTATAGATTTGCGGTTGCTATGTCAAAATTTGGGAAAATCGGTAACCTCCCCAAGCCGTTGGTTCGCTATCGACAACACGCCACCAGTCTAACGGTCAGCAAACAGACACTCATGACCGAATGCGTCGAAAAAATCCTGCTCCAGCAACTTGGGGATTTTGGAATAAGGCCATCGGAGCGGGAGCTAAAGATACACCAACATATTGGGCGACTTCTTCTGCAAGGCTCCGCAACGTTACTCGACGAGTGTGAGAACTGGTTGTACAAATTAAGTAATCATAACGATGTCGTTCAGCGCTTTGATTCTCATGTTTTTAGAGAGGTTGTGAGTAAGGAATGGTTTGAATTGTGTAAACATGGTTCTCCCGCAGGCTTGGCAGCCTGGCGCCGATATTGGCACTCCAACCTCTCTAAAGCGTGGATTCCCAGCATGCGGCAGCGCCTCAGGTTCCTAGCGAAGTGCTTGCTCAAGCACAGGCGGGAAGGCGGCGATTTGCCCAAGGTCCAGTCTATACAGGAATCGTGAATATGCGACGGCATTTCTTGTTGCTTTTGTTCGCCATATTGCTCCTGTCTGAGATGTTTGGGTGGAAACTCGGCGTGTCGCAGGGGTTCAGTGTCAAGAACGCGTTTCTCTATGGGTTTTTTCTCCTGATTCTGGTGGAGCGCCTATCGCCAGGCGTATCAAAAGATCCTCTTCTCACAAAGATCCACTGGCCCTTCATCAGCCTGATCCTGGTTGCGGGCATATCCTGGGCTTTTACCGACGTACGGACTAACGTTCCGAATTATACTAGCGAAGATCGCATCATCGCTCTGAAAAGCACGTTAGCGGACTTCTACCTTTTTTTCATCGTCTACTACTATGGGGTTCGAAACCTTCAAGACGCGATAGCCCTTGCAAGAAATATTTTGGTCCTAGTTTTTGCAAGCAATATGATAACGGTGATGGATGTCTATAACATTCCAGATCTGGGCATTATCAAGCAGATGGATAGTGAATCGAATCGCGGCCGACTGATGGGGCCCATCGGGGAACCAAATCAATATGCTGCTTTCCTGGCTTTCTTCTTTCCTTCTTATATTGCCCTAGCATTGGCTACAACTAGAGGGAGAGTAGCACGCAGCATATATTTATCGGCGAGCGTAGCAACGATCATTACCCTCCTGCTCACCGGTTCCCGAGGCGGCATCTTTGGGCTCGTCGCAGGGGCGGTGTGGGGTTATTGGCAAGTTCGGGAGAAGGTACGTTTGAAAGCGACATTCAAGGTGATAGCACTTGCCGTACCGGTGGTCGGGGTAGCAATTGCCATTGCTGTTATCAATTACAGCTCATTGCTAATGGGCCGCATCGACACCACTGCGCAGGCTGGGAACGCGAGCGCCGCGAGTGCGGGAAGAACGATGATTTGGCAGTCCGGCCTAAGCGTGATGGTGGATCATCCCATCTCCTTTATCACTGGCATGGGTTGGCATACCTTTGCCCCCTATGTAGGCATCGTACCGCATAACACTTATCTTTGGTATTTCTTCAACCTGGGCGCGATTGGACTGATTCTTTATTTATTGATATTGCGCAATATACTGAAACTGACTCGCGAAGCCGTCAATGGTGCGTCCGTCGATGGTGATATGTTGCTGATGGGTTTTCTGTTCGGCTTTGCGGCCCTGCTGGTGTCGGTGTTTTTCGTGGACCTCTTCGCACCCTGGTATTTCATCTGGGCCTATGCCGGCGTAATGGCCCGTGTGGCGGTGCAGATGAACGCGGAAGCTCGGCAGCAGCGCGAAAGAACTCCTAAGGTTGAAGAGGATGACAATCCCCCCTTCCCATCGGTATCTGCCCAAGCGTTGCAGGTTCAGAGGTTTTAGAAGTGAAGCTTTGGAGATAGGCAGGAAAATCTGATGCTGGAACGAAAGCCGATTAAAGTATGCTTATTGGGACTCGAAAACGTCACTGTTTTCTTGCCTGGGCTCGATGGCTTTCGAGTGGGCGGGGAACAGGTGCAGCAATCCCTAATTGCGCGTGGGTTGAGTCACCGCGGGTACCAGACTTCGATGGTATCTATGGATTATGGTCAACCGGATGGCGCGGAAGAGGACGGAGTTACGGTGTACAAAGCGTACGCTCAGAATGCTGGCTTGCCCATTTTCCGTTTCATTTATCCTCGCTGGATTAAGCTGTGGTCTGCATTGCGACGCGCTAATGCTGACATCTATTACACTAGTTGCG
>JANYEF010000480.1 GCA_025363325.1 Nitrospira sp.
GCCATGAGGAGGCTACTGCGCAGGCGGTTGGTATGAGCGTCCCTCCATGTGGCGGGATCGGTATAGATGTTGAGCAGCAAGAGACGACGATTTTCTTCAGAGAGATTGAGAAAGGCCAGCCCGCATCGGGTGCCATGTCCTGACACCCGGTCATGATAGACCATTCGGACCTGGCAGGTGAAGGGTATTCTGGCGAGCAATCTGATTTCCATGGCCGCAGGGAGTGGATCGGGCGGTGCCCCACACCACGATACGCCGGTCAGACTCACGTCGTGCGTCGTGCCTTGGATGCACAGATTGTCGGCCCGTAGTTCGAAAGGAATCGGCTTGAGGATGCGCTCCTCCGTGCGCCGCTGAGGTTTTTCCCAGGCCATCAGCAGTCCGACTAGCAAGGTCAGTAGGTTGAAGGAGGCCCAGCTGAGATTGAAGAAGTAGGCGTCTTTTTCGATGCCAAAATACCAGAATTCCCACAGACCTTTCGCAATCGCGGCGAGAGTGATGACGGTGGCGATGGCCAGACTGGCGGAGGATCGCCAGTCGAACGAGCGATGCTCCGAGAGCAGGCCCTTGGGGGTGACCTTGAACCCCAAGCTTCTTGGGAGGAGCAGATCGAACATCGACCGGAACAACGGAAAACTCACAGGCCCTTCATACAGAGACGACCACATGAGCCTGGGCCACCCGGGAAGCAAGGTGGCCGAGATCATCGGGAGGACGATCATGAAGGGCAGCAGATAGGCCACGAGGATGGAGACATCGGCGAAAATCGGGTGGAGGTGAAACATCAGAAAGTAGAGGGGGGTGATCCAAAACACCACCCGCGCGATCGGGAAGAAGAAGTAGTAGAGCGAGGCGAAGTAACCGAGCCGGTGCCGGAGCGACAGCCCCCGGCACAGGAGCGGATTGTCTTTGAAGAAAATCTGGAGACAGCCCAACATCCAGCGCCGTCGCTGGACGATGTACGACGCCAGGTTCTCCGCCGTGAGCCCGACCGCCAAGTTCTTATCCACGAAGGCAGACTTCCATCCTCTCGCATGGAGATGTTGGCTGGTGTGAATGTCTTCGGTGATGCTCATTAAATTGAATCCGTTCAACTCGGCGATCGCCGATCGCCGGAAGACGGCTCCGCTGCCGACGAAGAATGCCCCGTGCCAGCCTTGGCGTCCGCCTTGAATCGCGTGATTGAACAGATCCTGTTCGTTCGGAATGCGAGGGCCGGCGCCGAGGGCCCGTTGAAAGATATCCTGGTTGTAGAAGTGGTGAGGAGTTTGGACAAAGCCCATTTTGGGGTCTGCAAAAAATGGGACGGTCTCCGTCAGAAATGTCGTCACCGGAATATGGTCTGTGTCGAACACTACGATCAGCTGGCCATCGGTCTGCGTCAAGGCGTGGTTTAGGTTGCCTGCTTTCGCATGTTGGCGAGGGCCTTTGATGTAGGTCGCCCCGAACCGTTCAGCCAGCCGGCAGACCTCTTCTCGATGGCTGTCATCCAACACGTACATCCGTTTGTGCGCATGCTCCATCGCGGAGGCTCCGATGAGGGTCTTTTCCAGAATCTCGCAGGATTCTGAATAGATCGGGATGAAGATGTCGACCGAAGGAGCGAATCCTATCGTCGGCTCAGGAGGAACGACGGGCTGACGCCTCCAGCCGACTCCTACCTGGATGAAGAGCAACACAACGGTGGAGAAGGCATAGAGTTCGGCCGCCCACAGGGCCACGCTGATAAACAGGCCACCGGTTTCCAGAACATTCAACGTGTAGAAGAGCCGCCAGTGAAGATAGCGGAGACAGAGGCTAAATCCACAGGCCAGAAAGACGAATTTGAGAACCGGATGCCATCGAGCGATGAGGTAGAGCAGGACGGTGACGGCGAAGAGTTCCCAGGGGAAGTGATCCGAAAATCCGACCACGTCGAATGGTCGCAAGAATCCCAAGAACTCTTCGTAGTGGCGGGCTTGCGAGAGGGTCAGGGCCTGTCCGAACCACAGCCAGTTCTGGAAATAGTACGGGAGTCGTTTCCCGGCAAGGGCGTCGGCTTCGAGCGGGGCGAGCTTTTTTTCGCTCAGCAGGCGGGCGAGGTCCTGTTGCTCCTGGAAGGCCAATGCATGAACGGTGGCATAGAGCGGAAGGCCTTCACTCGATGACAGGGGCAAGCCCTTGAGGGAGTAGCGATCGACAAATTTGCCCTGGGACTTCCACTCGTGCTGGAAGAACCCCAGCATTTTTTGCCGCAAGGGCCCTTCTGATCGTCCGAACCAGGCGGCATCGAGCGCCACTCGCCAAAAGATCGGGAAGACATCATAGCTGAACGAGGACGAGGCCCCGGTCACGGGATGTTGAAGGACCAATCGGTCGCTGTGTCTGTCCAGGTAGATGAGTTCCGGAGGGACCGGCAGGGCTTCTTCATCATAGAGCCAGTGCAAAATGGCATAGCTGGATGCGATCGCATGGGCCCATGGATGGTGAGTATCAACAGAGGCGAAGATCTCGTAGGCATAGGGGGCCAGGTAGGCGATGTGGATCGTCGGATAGTCCTCATCGCGTGCCCAATTACCGGCGGTCACATAGGCGCGCGAGCCGATGTGGACCATTTCCTGGTCCCAGATCGAATTGATGATGGCCAGCGATTCCTGCTCGAACGCCGGATGGTCGAATCGTCGAGCGGCTAGGATAAGGGCGAGCGCAATGTCGGTATCGGCGTCCGTCGCCGAGTTCTTATCGAGTACGGTCCCTTTCCACTTCCAGGCGAACAGCTTGTCGTCACGGACTTGGAGGTGTTGCTTGGTCCAACCCCAGACGGTATCGAACGTTGCGCGGTCGTTCGACCATACGGCGCGGAGCATGGCGTAGCCTTGCCCTTCCGACGTCGTGATGCCGTTTTCATCCAGGCTGACGACCCGGCCATCCTGGATGTAGGTCTGTTTGTAGAAACTCCAGAGCGCGGAGAGATCGTCGAGTTGCCGGATGTAGGTGTCGCTTGAACGTGATGAGGGCGTGGCTACGGCACTGCCGGCTACCCCGCCGCACAATGCGACATAGAATAATACAATTGATACGCATTGGCCGAACAGGCGCATGGGTCTTTGTGTAATGGTTCTCGTTAATGGAAGGGGAATAACGACGAGTGGTCTGGCTCTCGGAAATTCAAGTTTGTGCGGGTCGGCCCAGCTAGCCGTTTTGCGCCAGTAGGTGACGGACTCGAGGATTAAACCACAGGGAGGTAAATGGAGGCAACGGGGGAACAGGCTGCACAAAACATTTGGCAGGCCAGACTACACATTTTGAACAATGGGGAAATATTGTACAGGATGCTCAAACTGGTTTGTTTTGTTTATTTGGTTCATCTGGTCTGTCTGGTTTAACCAAACAAACGAGACAAACCAAATAAACCAAATAACGGTCTTCTTCTGTTGGAGGTCTCACCCGTAGCGGTCATTTTCCCAGGGGAACGCGCTGTTCGAGTAGCCCCGCACTTCCCAGAACCCCTTTTCATCCTTATCCGAAAATGTAATTTCCTTCACCCACTTGGCGCCTTTCCAGGCATAGCGCTTCGGCACGATGACTCGCACCGGCCCCCCGTGTTCTTTCGTCAGGGGTCTGCCATTCCATTTGTAGGTCAGCAACACGTCTTGATCGTCGCAGGCATCCAGCGGTAAATTAGTCGTATAGTCGTCGAACGATTTAAAGAGGACGAACTTTGCCGAAGACAGCGGTTTCACTACGGACAGAATGTGTTTGAAACTGACCCCTTCCCACTCGTTGTCGAACCGGCTCCAGCTCGTCACGCAGTGGAAGTCTGAGACGTCTTTGAACTGGGGCTGGGCGAGAAATTCTTCCCAGGTCCAGGTGACGGGGGTGGTCACGAACCCGCCGATGGTGAGTGCCCATTCCGAGAGTGGGATGACAGGCTTCTGACCGAGATCGAGCACAGGCCAAGTCTCGACGAGATGTTGCCCCGGTGGCAGGCGAGCGTCTCCTTCGTAAAACACTTCCCGTTCTTCACCTCCGCGGCGCGCCTTGGCCCATTGCTCCTTCGTCTTGGTCAGTCGGTTGGGTTCATCATCCATCGTGGCCTCCTCATCACAGACTACGGTAGCTAGGGCCTTCCTGACAACTAGATAGTGGGTCTGCCATGAGAAGGTCGTCTGACAGGAGTGGGAATTCTCTTCGAGAATCAGAGGTCTGTAGGGCATCATAGGGCCTGGTACACTTGAAAGCTCTAGCAGGATGCTGGAGACTATGTTGGCATGCGAGAACTTCGAGGGTTCGCACGTGTGGCACAACAGAAGCCCACTCCCGCAGGATGCTCAAAAAGGCCGTCCAGCAAGGCCGCAGCGAGTGAAGGGCCGAGGCGTACCCTCTGGGGTACGTTGAGGGTCTGAACGATGCGAGAACGCCGCTGGCGGACTTTTTGAGCATCCTGCTAGACACAGTCAGCCGAGGAAGTGATGGCGTCACATCCATACATATGCGGGCTTCTCCTGGGAGGTGTCCTCGTGACCCTGGGTGGTTTTGGCGAGTTGGCTCCACTCGTGCTGGCCGCTCCCGCCAAGTTGAAGAAGGATGCTAAGGCGCCGGTGGTTCAGCCGCTCGCGCCAGATCGGCCGGTTCCTGCCAAGCAACCGGCTAGGACTGAATCGAGCAAGACCGTGGCCGCAGCGTCGCAGGGGCAAACACCTTCCGCTCGGGCTTCACGGAAGAGCCGCCGCCATCAGAAGGCAAGGAAGAAATGGCATCCGCCGGCCATCGTCCAGCCGAAGCCGGACCTCTCGTATTATGGAATACTCGAGCAGCCGCAACGCTACGACCCCAGCCGGGATCGCCGAGCAGGTCGAGCGCCCAACCCCCAGACGGGCGAGATCCTGCACGACCACTTTCAAGAACTCGACAAGAACCATGACGGAATGATCGATCCATTCGAGCGTGCTTTCGGCCGACTCGACATGGATCGTGATGTGAGCAACCATCAGTGGGAATAATCCCTTTCTCAGCGAAATCCCTCTACAGATCCCCCTGAATCGACCGACAAGAAGGGTAGTCGCCATTATTTTGCACAGGATTCTATGCGCGTTGGTCTACTTATCATGCTCTTGATCGGTTTCGGGTGCGCCGGTCCGGAAGCCCCCCCAACCCGTGAAGTTGCCGAATCCCATCGGGATATCTGTTCTTCCCGCCGGGTGCCTCCTGAAAGGGACCGCGCTGTCGAGGGGAGATGTCCCGTTCCGTCGGTAGGGTGGGGCCCAGCCGGTGAAGCGCTGAGCGGAGCCGCCACAGCCGTGCGGATGCCTCAGCTCTAGCGGTCCACGTTCCCTCTAATTTAGGATTCATCAGCACACTTTGCCAGAATGGTCAGCAGAGTGACCATTGGCATTTCCCTCACATCTATCTCCCCATCATGGCCGTATGTCTTGTGAAAGCTTGTTGCTGTGGGGGGATGCCTTGCCCTTGCTCGGTCGTGGTCCATGTAAGAAAGCGAATGGGTCCGCGACAAAACTTGCAGTACCCTGCATTGACAAGCACGAGAGGAGCCCCCCATGATACGCTCCGAAGCCGCTATGACCAGTCAAGTCCCCACGACGACCCCATCGCAGCAATCCAACGGAAGTAAGCTTGCGATTATCCTGGGAATTGCAATCGCGATCGGCGCGTTCTTCTATTTCGATCTCGGACGGTTCCTCTCGCTGAATGCCTTGCAAGAGAATCGCGATCACTTGCTGGCCTTTACGGAGGCGAACTATGCGACGGCGGTCGGATTGTTTGTCTTGGCGTATATCGCGGTCACGGGCCTGTCGCTCCCAGGTGCGGTAATCCTGACTCTTGGCGGCGGGTTTCTCTTCGGGAGCGTCTTCGGGACCCTCTATGTCAATATTGGCGCGACGACCGGCGCGACGCTGGCCTTTCTGACGGCACGGTATCTACTCCGTGATTGGGTCGAGCAGAAATTCGGGAAGTGGTTGGGACCTGTCCAGCAAGGCTTCACGAGCAATGCCTTTAGCTATCTGATGACCCTTCGGTTGATCCCGCTCTTTCCCTTCTTTGCGGTCAATCTCGTCTCCGGGCTGACGCGCATGAGCATCGGGACCTATGTGGCTGCGACGGCGCTTGGCATCATTCCTGGATCGTTCGTGTACGCCTACGCCGGACGGCAGCTCGGCACGATCAATTCGCTGAAAGAAATTGCCTCTCCCAACGTCATCATCGCCTTCGTGCTGCTAGGGTTGTTGGCCTTGGTGCCCACGCTCTACAAGAAGCTCTCGCGCAAAAAGGCGTGACGGCATCACAGGCTTCAGACCAGCTATCGAAAGTCGGAGGTGTACGTTATGATCACTCAACCGACCGAGAGGATATTCTCTATGGAGCCGTCTGAGCCTCATCTCATGCTGCCTAACGATGAGCATAACCAACAGCTCGTGCAGAATGTCCACCCATCCAACTGGGTCAATCCGGAGCCGATTAGCCGCTACAACATCGTGGTGATTGGGGCCGGGACGGCGGGGCTTATCACAGCGGTCGTTGCGGCAGGCCTAGGGGCCAAAGTGGCCTTGATCGAAAAACATTTGATGGGTGGCGACTGCTTGAATGTTGGCTGTGTGCCCTCGAAAGGGATCATTCGTGCGGCAAGGGCTTGGGCCGACTTGCGGAATGCCGAGGAGTTCGGCCTGCATATTCCTCCCGGCGTGAAGTACGACTTCGGTGCCGTCATGGCCCGGATGCGGAAGCTGCGCGCGCGGATCAGCCACAACGATTCGGTCCATCGGTATACCCAGCTGGGCGTGGATGTCTACATCGGCAGCGGGCGCTTTATCGGAGCCGATAGCATCCAAGTCGAAGGACCCTCCGGCAATCGGACTTTGAACTTTGCGAAGGCCGCGATCTGTACCGGCGCGCGAGCATCGGCGCCTCTGACGCCGGGCTTGAAGGAGGCCGGGTATCTCACCAATGAAACGGTGTTCTCGCTCACGGAACTGCCGCCACGTATCGGGGTGATTGGCGCCGGTCCCATCGGCTGCGAACTCGCGCAGTCGTTTGCCCGTTTCGGGAGCCAGGTGTATCTGATTGAAGCGCAGCACGGCATTTTGCCGAACGAAGATCGCGACGCGGCTGAGATCGTTGAGCAGCAGATGCTGCGCGACGGGGTGAAGCTGCTCTGTTGCGGGAAGGATCTCAAAGTCAGTAGGACGGATAGTGGCAAGCGGCTCACAGTCGATTCACATGGCGAGCAGTACGATGTGACGGTCGATGAGATTCTTGTCGGCGTCGGACGTACCCCGAATGTCGAGGGAATCGGGTTGGAAGCGGTCGCAGTCGAGTACGACAAGAACGGGATCAAGGTAAATGCCCGCCTCCAAACGACCAATCCGAGGATTTTTGCCGCGGGCGACATCTGCTCCAAGTACAAGTTTACCCATGCCGCTGATGCGATGGCGCAGATCGTGATTCAGAACGCGCTGTTTCCTCATCCGTTGGGTTTTGGCTACGCCACCATGGACTCCCTCATCATGCCCTGGTGCACCTTTACCGAACCGGAGATTGCTCATGTGGGAATGTACGAGGCGGATGAGAAGGCCAAGGGTCTGGAAGTGGAAACCTATACGTTCAAGCTCGACGAAGTGGATCGTGCGATCCTCGACGGAGAAGACGAAGGGTTTGCGCGAGTGCATATCCAGAAAGGGTCCGACAAGATTCTGGGAGCGACGATTGTGGCGGCCCACGCCGGCGACATGA
>JANYEF010000491.1 GCA_025363325.1 Nitrospira sp.
GAACGCTTGGAGATAGCGATAGAGGCGCTGCTCTCCGAGAGCCATCCCGGTTTTAGCGGCGCCGATGTTGCTGGATTTTTGGATCACTTCAGAGAACGTCATCCACCCGAGCTTGTCATGGTCATGAATGGTCGTATTCGCGATCACCATATGACCGTTTTCACCGAAGACCATGGAACCGGGCGTCATCACTTTTTCCTCAAGCGCCGCGGACGCAACCACCACTTTCATGGTCGACCCAGGCTCGTACGTATCTGTCAGAGCACGATTGCGCCACCGATCGGGCGTCAACGCAGCGACAACATTCGGATCGAACCGCGGACTGACGGCCATCGCGAGAATCGCGCCCGATTGCGGCTCCATGACGATGATCGTTCCGGACTTGGCATGGGTCTGAGTGACGGCCTCTTCGAGTTCTTTTTCTGCAATATATTGAATGACCTCATCGACAGTCAGCGTGAGAGCATGTCCCGGAGTAGGCACTTGCTCCGCCAAACCCTTGGGAAAAACCGTGCGGCCTAACGCATCGCGCTGCAACACAGTGACACGTTTTTCTCCATGCAGATGCGAATCGTATCGGCGCTCGAGCCCCTCGAGCCCTTGCCCATCCATTCCGGAAAATCCGAGGACATGGGCCAATAACGGGCCCTTGGGATAAAATCGCCGTCCCTCCATCACTACACCGATGCCGTCCAACGACAACTGCTCCAGCCGACGGCCTTGCTCAGGCTCGACCTTTCGCGCCAACCACACGAAGCTCTTGTCCTGCCGAAGCTTTCTCTCAAGCTCACCGCTTCGAATATGGAGCACCGGAGAAAGATGACGCGCGACGGTCGACGGGCTTTCCAGGGATGTCGGGACGCCAAACACGGATGGTACCTCCACATTCATCGCGAGCACTTTGCCGTGCCGATCCGACACCATGCCTCTGGCTCCCTCGAAGGACACGGTCTTTTGATGTTGCCGATCGGCCTTCACCGTGAGCTCGGCTGCTTGAAGCACTTGGAGTGTGACCAGCCGAAACAGAATGATGCTGAACCCACAGAGGAGCAGGAGCAGCATTACATAGCGCCGACCACGAGAAGGGCCTGCAGTCACTCGCTCGCCCTCCCAGTTAAAACATTTCTCGCAAGACGGACTTGCTCCACGGGTGGGAGTGACAGGCTCGGCGCCTCTCCCGGCTGATGCACCATCAGCACTTGTCCCTGCTGCGGCGGAGCCAACCCCAACTTTTCCATCGCCACCTTCGCGATCCGCTCTGGAGCCGACAGCGCGGAAAACTTCACTTGCAGTTGATCCCTCTCTCGCTCCAGCAAGACTTTCTGGGTCTTCAATCGTTCGATCTGATAACCCAAGCGAACGACATCGACACGTTCCCACACAAACACGAAGATCAAGATCACACCGGCCACAATCGTCAACGTCTTCATGAATAACCCTCCCTGGATACCCGCTGGGCAGGCCGCAGCTTGGCACTGCGGGATCGAGGATTCCGGTCCGACTCTTCCCTGGAGGGAACCTGCGGCTTCTTGGTGAGCACCATCAATGAAGGATTGTCTTTACCGGAGAGCGCCCGAAACGTGTGCTTCACAATCCGATCTTCCAGCGAATGGAATGAAATCACACAGAGGCGGCCGCCGGGAGACAACACTTCTGCCGCATCGCGCAACGCCGGTTCGAGACAGTCGAGCTCCTGATTCACTGCGATGCGAAAGGCTTGGAACGTGCGGGTGGCACAGTGAAGACGGCCATGCCGGTAATTCGCCGGAACCGCCCCCTCGATCACGGAGACTAATTCTTTCGTCGTTGCCAACGGATGCCGTTCACGCGCACGGACAATGGCATGCGCAATTCGCCGAGAAAACCGTTCTTCGCCAAATTGAAAAATCACATCGGCCAACTGCGCTTCCGGCCATCGATTGATTAGGTCAGATGCGGTCCCGCTCATCGATTGATCCATACGCATGTCCAACGGACCATCCCCCTGAAAGCTAAAGCCGCGAGCAGGTTCATCCAACTGCGGGGACGAGACTCCAAGATCAAACAGGATTCCATCAACTCGGCCAATGCCACTGGCAGCAAGATGCTGTTTCAGATCCATAAAGTGACCATGGATAAGGACTACGCGGTCGCCGAATCGTGCGAGCCTTTCGCGACTGGCTGCAATGGCCACCGCATCGCGATCAAGCCCAATTAGTCTGCTGCCAGGACCGCTCGCCTCAAGAATTTTTTCAGCATGCCCACTGTACCCCACAGTACAGTCAAGATAGATTTGGAAATCCTTAGAAAGAAGCCAAAACAGCACCTCTCCTGACATAACCGGGCTGTGTTGAGAATCCTCCATAATTTATTAATAACCAAACTCACCCACTTTCTCCCACACAGGCGCGCAGTATACACCCACTCAAAGACTTGTCAATAGGAAATTCATGGACTTATGAAGCTATGAAGGCCTCCGTATTTCCTTGAAATCTGAGAGAGAAAAAGAGGCTGATTGGAATGCTGGTACCCCCTGTGGGGAGAAAATATTTATACTTTCTGATTAATTCGAGTCGTTAAGGGGAGCGCTTGGGGGCATCCTGAGGAAGGAGATTGCCTCCCCGGAAGGTTAAGCCGCAGACCCAGGCCGCCAAGCGCTTGATACCCACTCCACCAGAACATGGAAGGTTAAGCCACATCACCTCTTGACTGACACAGTGAGCCGTACCATCACTCGTGATCACCGACATAAACGTCTTTCTTCCGGGGAGGAATGTGCAGGACCATAGCCTGGCCAATTGAACAAACCGTCAAGCGCACGAAGTCGGCGAGTTTCATTGACAAGAGTTCGAGTCGGGATGAGAATGGTTTTATGCGTTCGCTCACAACAGCCAAGGCACTCTGCGTGACCGTCTTCATGGGGGGACTCGCCCTCACGTTCAGCGGTATCACTGCCACCACAGCGTCAGCGGCGTCACCACTCTATTGGTGCCCAGACCGAAAAGCCGATCAACAATATTCCGCAACCAACGGGCCAGGATGCGCGCCGCTTGTTGAGAAGAAGGAAACCCAGACAGCAGAGCAAGAAGGAGAAACACTCACGGGCGACAAACCGCCACGCGATTTCAAGGTCGAGAATCTGCAGGGCGACGTTTCGACATTCCTGAACAAGTATCGCCAGTTCCTCGATTGCTGCAAAACAGACCTCTCGGAACTTCAGCAGGTCGAAGAGATGGGAGACGAGGTCGGAGATTTGCTCAAGTCCACCCAGACCAATATGTCGAATCATTCGATGGCCTCGCGCGGCATCATGCTCCGCGAAATGATCCCACCTGTCGCCAAGGCCCGCTCTGATCTGAAGAAACTGCGCGCAACGCTCGAACGCATCAGCACCTCGACCAACGCCCGCGATTCAGGAGACTTTGAAGAATCCGGCCGGGAAGCGCAGGCGATTCGCCAAATGGA
This sequence comes from Nitrospira sp., assembly GCA_025363325.1. GTDB lineage: Bacteria > Nitrospirota > Nitrospiria > Nitrospirales > Nitrospiraceae > Palsa-1315. The sequence continues at coordinate 3,445 of JANYEF010000491.1, forward strand.
AGAATCGATCGAGAGAGACATCCGAGCGCCGAAACTGTCGACAGGACCAAAGACGGGCGCCAGTATCGGCAGCGCACCAGCAGCAGGGCCGAGTATCGGGAAAACTCCAAGGACCGGCAACATGATTGGCGCGGAAGGCCTCACCGGCCAAGACATCGGGGCGTCATCGAAAAACAGCCACGGCATCGGCGGCTCAGGCCCAGCAGGATTTGAGATCGGCGCAACCGGCCGTGCAGGGCCTTCGCTCGGAGAATCGAACCTCAATAATGAGGCATCTTCAGCCGCCGGCTCGTCGCTCCAACGTTCGACAGTAGGGTCCAGCCTCTCGGATTCGACGGTGGGATCGAGCTTCGGTGGCTCGAGTGTCGGCTCCAGTCTCGGAGAATCGAATGTCGGCTCGTCGTTCGGTTCTTCCTCGGTTGGGTCGAGCATTCAAGAGCGCGGTACCGGCCCGAGTAATCCACACTACTGACGAGGAAGCACCGTGGGGACTGATTCCCACGTCTCTCCCCTATCCTCGCTCTTGTACAAACCGCTCCCGTTCGTCCCAAGATAAAACAGCTTCGCATCCGTCTGGCTCTGCACGAGCGAGCGGACATTGAGTGTCGCAAGACCCTTGTTCAGCGTGACCCACGTTGTCCCACCGTCTTCGCTCCGGTGGATGCCTTCCCGGCCACCCAAATAAATCACGCCCTTTCTCGTCCGATCCACAACCATCGAAAACAACATTTGGTCCTGCAGAGACTGGCCGATGCGCACCCACGACGTCGCCGCATCCGTCGACTTATAGAGACCCTCAAGCGTCGCGGCATACACCGTGTCCGGCTCATGGGGATCGACCAGCGTCGCGGTGACATTCAGCGCGCGTGACGATTTAATGATGGCTGGGGACACGAGCCCGTTATTCACCTTTTCCCAATGCCCCGCTTGATCGACTGATTTATAGACACCGCCACTCGTGCCCGCATAGAGGATCGCCGGCCTCGTGGGGTCCAGGCCGAGCGTCACCACCATCAGCACTTCTTTCATGCCGTCCATGCGCTTCGTCCAACTGTCGCCGGCATTCTTGGTTTCAAACACGCCCATCGTCGTCGCGGCGAACAAATGCTGGTTGTCCGCCGGATCGAAGATAAACTGATTGACCACGGAAGAGATCGTCACATCATCCAATCCAGCTCGTTGCGAAACCCAACGTTGTCCTCCATCGTAACTCTTGTACACCGCATCGCCCTTCGTGCCGGCATACACTGTGGCCGGGTAGGCCGGATCAAGCGCCATCGAAATCACGCGCGAGTGGCTCATACCCTGTGACAGATTCGTCCAGGTCTGACCCCCATCACGCGTCTTATAAATGTAGTCGTTCGTCGCGACGTAGATGATGTCAGGATTCTTCGGATGGAGCTGGATGACGACGATGGCATCGCTGCGATTGCAGCCAAGGAGGGGAAGGCTAAGTAGTAGCAGTAAGAGGAAGGCGAGTCGTTTCATGAACCCAG
>JANYEF010000519.1 GCA_025363325.1 Nitrospira sp.
GACGAGCAGAATCACAAGCGGAATCAGCAGCGTGGTCGCGAATCCCGTGAACCAGGTCAGGCGTGAGAACTCCTGTGCTTCTGCGTGAGGGTCCGCATGGGGGAATGCCGGTTCCTGGCGGGCCTTGTGGATCACGTTGCCGCAATTCAAGAACACCGTCCCTTTGAACAGTCCGTGGGCGATGAGATGGAAGGCGGCCAGCGAGAAGGCGCCCACTCCGCATTCCATAATCATGTAACCCATCTGCCCGATCGTCGAAAAGCCGAGCGTCTTCTTGATGTCATTCTGGACGAGCATCATGGTCGCGCCGAGGACCGCGGTGAGTGTCCCGACGACGAAAGCGATGTGCAGGGTCGTTGAACTCAGGCCGAAGAGCGGGGCCAGGCGATTGATAAGAAACCCGCCGGCATTGATGATTCCCGCGTGCAACAGGGCATGGACAGGCGTCGGGGCGAACAGCGATCCCGGCAGCCAAAGATGCAAAGGAAATTGCGCCGACTTCCCCATCGCTCCGATGAACAGGAGTGACGTGACGGCAGTGGTGGCGCTGACTTCCACCCCAGGCCAGAGCGAGAAGGTAATGGGATTCCCGGCGGCTCGAGCGAAGAGATCGTGGAACTCAAGTGTGCCGTAGAGTTGGTACGCAAGAACAATCCCCGCAAGAAACGCGGCATCGGCAACTCGGAGGATTGTAAAGGTTTTGAATGCTCCCCTGAGCGTCGCCGCATGTGCATGGTTGTGCGCCAGGAGGTAGAGCAGATAACCCAGGGATTGCCAGAGCAGAAACAACATCATGAGATTCGCGCTGGAGACCATGCAGAGCAAGACAAAGTCTGTAAAGCAAATCAGTGCCAAATACCGTCGAAAGTGGCGATCCTGGTACATATAGCCTGTCGAGTAGCAGTAGATCACGGTGCTGACGCCAGTGATCAGCGTCATCATGACCGCGCTCAACCGATCGATATAGAAACCTATGGGAAAGGCCAGGGAGGCGATCGATGCGGGGTCATAGAATCGGACGGTGATCGGCCCCTCCGTCGCCACAAGCCACAGGATCGCGATGGCGCCGACGAACGCGGCGCCGACGGGATAGGCTGCGAGCTTCGTGCGTGTGTAGAGCGTGCGGTCGGGGCCGACCACTACGAGGCACGAAGCTAAGAGCAGGAGCAGCGGGACGGCAAGTGCGAGCGACACAAAGTACCTCTTAGCCCTAGCTGTTGACCACCGTTTTGCCCCCGTCTGAGAGTCATCTGGACCGGAGGGCACTCCTTCGTCACCGGCGCACTCATCATTAATACGCTGCTTAGACTCGCGTCAAGGACTGGATGGGATAGGAGTCCCACAACAGACAGATCCTGGCTCGAAGGCCCCCACTCTCGTGGGGGGGCATATGACGACGGTCGCCTCGGTCGCCAGAGCGTACATCTATCATGGCACCGTTCACTTTGCGCGCTTGTCGAGGCTGTGGACGGCGTGCGTGACGCCCCGACCGAGTCGTTCATAGGCCTGGTCCACATAGAGCCGGTTCATGAACAGCACATACAGGCGGAGGCGGAGGCCGTCCGCCAGTTTCGGCACCCACATCGTCTGGCCATGGGCTTGGGCATAGATATAGAACCACCCGAGAATGATCACCAGGGCCGTTCCGCCGATGAGACCATCAAAGAGCCAATCGGGGAGCGCTGCTGCGTGGAAGTAGGCCGCCACCTCTCCCGGATTCGGATAGAGGAAGGCGGTGAAGGATTCGACGGCGAACAGATAGACAAACACGACGAAGAGCAGTATGAGCAGCATCGCCACGGAGACCTTCCATGATGCGACGGCGCGCAGGCGGATGAGCGTCAGGATGGCTTGGGAAGAGGTGACCCAGATAAAGAACAGGAAGATCACGGTCCCTTGCGATTCCAGCAGGGGGATATGCAGCACGCCGTGTGTGACGAGCAGAATCACAAGCGGAATCAGCAGCGTGGTCGCGAATCCCGTGAACCAGGTCAGGCGTGAGAACTCCTGTGCTTCTGCGTGAGGGTCCGCATGGGGGAATGCCGGTTCCTGGCGGGCCTTGTGGATCACGTTGCC
>JANYEF010000524.1 GCA_025363325.1 Nitrospira sp.
CCTGGTGTTCAGATGATGGTCTGGAAGTAGACCAATCTGACCACAATGAGTGGATTCAGATTCCCTACGGGATGCGGCGGCAATGAAAAAGAGATGATTGTGACTGCCAGGATAGTAAGTAGTATTACTGGATTTAAAAAACTGAAATTGAGCTACCGTGGGAGCAGATACAGCAAGTGCGCGATTCGGCGGATCACAACCGTGGCGGTAGATGTATGGGTTGGATGGTCGAGGTGTGGGCATAATCGATGCCTCTAGTTGGCTCCCGTAACGCAACGATCACACTTGATTCCATCTGAGCACGCCCGCAAACCTTGAATGAGTGCGCACACTACGCCTAACTAATAAACGCTGTCAAGAAAATGTATTCGTCAAGATGCCAGCCTACTACCGGGGAGTTATACTGAAGTCCGTTGAATTTTGAATGAGGGGCTCCTGCCGTGGAATACTCCATGGTTCACAAAGAAAAGGAGCCACCGATGAGACACGAGACGAGACACCGGAAGCATGCCTTGGCTGGGTTGCGGGCGATCTCGGGTGACCAGCAGCTATTGGGGACCCTGGTCCGGGTCATCGGCTCGGGCAAACAGGCGCTGGACGCGGTGATGCTGGAGATGGGACGTATGGTGGCCGAGAGCATCATGTTGATCGAGCGGGAAGAGCTGGCGGGCCCCGATTACTATCCGACCCATCCCGGCCTGCAGAAATGGGCCCACGAGGCGGGCTCCGCCTTCATCGGCGACCAGAAGGTGAAGGTGACGCGCCCCCGACTCAGAGACGTGGAACAGGGCGAGGTCCCGCTCAAGTCCTATGCGCGGCTGCACGCGACCGGGGACTTCTCCGAAGAACTGCTGGAGAAAATCCTGCGAGGGGTCTCCGAACAGAAATACGCCGAGACTGTCCTCGGGGCGGCGCGGGCCTTCGGGGTGTCGCCATCGGCCGTGTCCCACAAGATGGTGGCGCTGACAGCCCAGAAACTGAAGGCGTTCCAGGAGCGGTCCTTGGCGGCGTACACGCCGTTCGCGCTCTTCCTGGACACCGTCCATCGCGGCGGCGAAGCCTTTCTCGTCGCCCTGGGTGTGGACCTGAACGGTGTGAAAATGGCCTTGGGATTTTGGCAAGGCTCATCAGAGAATCACGAGATCTGTGAGGCGCTGTTCCGAGACCTGGAGCGTCGCGGCCTGGTGCTCTCCCGGCGGATCCTCTTTGTGACCGATGGGGGCAGCGGCCTGCGCAAGGCGCTGCGGGAGCGGTTTGGCAAGAAGCTGGTGCATCAACGATGCGCCATTCATAAGGCCAGGAATCTGCAGCGGCACTTGGCGAAGCGGTACCGCGCCGAGGCCCATCACCGGTTCACGATCGCGTTGGAGCAGACGCACTATGCCGAGGCCCGGCAGATGCTGCTGGAGTTGGAGGCGTGGCTGCGGACCAAGAACGAGTCGGCGGCGGACTCGCTCCTGGAGGCGTTCGAAGAGCTGTTGACGGTGCATCGCCTCAAGGTGCCCGCATTGCTGCGTAAGACGTTACTGTCGACCAACCCGATCGAGAGCCTGTTCTCGCTGGTCCGTCACAGCGAGCGGAACATCAAGCGGTCACGAGGGAGCGCGATGCTCCAACGGTGGCTGGGAACGGTGTTGCTGTACTGCGAGCAGCAGTTCAGACGTGTGAAAGGCTTTGCCGGGATTGCGCAGGTGATGGCGACCATCGAGACCGAGCAGGCGGAGCCGCCACAGGCTCAGACGAAGAAGGCCGCGTGAGACAACCATGGGAGCCGCTCAGAATATTTCAACGGACTTCTTGACATCCTCACGTTCGGCGTGCTCTCGCTCGGGGGGGACTGGCGGCGTGTCCGGACTGACAGCAATGGATACAGACCCCGGGCCTCTCCCTTCAGCGCTCGGCGACAATTGCGCGATCGCACGCAAGAGTGTTTTTCGATGTCCCAGTAAGACACCCAGCGCCTCCAGATCGCTCTCCTTGAGCTCGGGTAGGACATCCCACGTGATCGCATTGCGCTGAAATGCCTCACGGTAGGTCCCAAGACCAAGAGAATCCAGCCACGCTGAGACACGATCATTCATGATGGATCCCACCGATTACAGGAAGGAAATCACGACACCAACGCCTTTACCCACGAAGCTGTGCAAGGACTGTTTTCGCCTCAATCAAGTCGAGGTTGTTGACGCTTTCGTTGAATTTGGAGCACACAGAATTTAAGATGCGTTTGGCATCATCCAATTTATTTAGCTTCCTCCAGAGCCTAGCCAGGCTCGTGGCGGCTCGCAGCTCAAGCATTCTGGCATTCTGATGTTGTGCAACCTTCAGGGCTTCGCACAAACATTGTTCTGCTGCCTGGACTGATGGGTCGGATTGTCCGAGCAGCAGTTCGCCTTTCAGTCGTAGCAGCTCCGCGTGCCAAAACAGTTCTTCCCAAGTTGCAGCAAACTTCTGCGCCTCCTCAATCACGCTCAAGCCTTCGTCAATGCGGTTGTGCCGTAAATAGATTTCGGCAAGCAACGCCAACGTATGAGTGGTGTTGATACTTGCACCTGTGGCCCGAAACGCCGAATTCCCGCGTAGTAACGTGCCGAGCCCGCACTCTTGCCCCTGTTCGGCCAAGGCCCAGCCGTGAGAGGACGTTGCCCATGCTAAACCCAATTCAAATCCGTATTGTGTTGAAAGCGCAATGGCTTCGTCGGTGAGCTCCCGCGTTCTATTCGCGTTGCGAACCGTGGAATAGATCCAGGAAAGGAAACATAAGGTAAAAACCCTGGTGAAGGGATGTTCCAACTCCCTCGCCATGCCGATGGCCTCTAGCGCCAGCGGTTCAACTTGCTCCACCTCACCTAAGATCCATAATGTTCTGGCCAGGTAAATCCTCGAGGTGATGCCGGGATCTTGGCCGTAGCGTACAGCATGTGAGCGGTGTTGAGTCGGATCATACAGGGACTTTGCGGTGAGCAGATGGGTTTTTGCTTCGTCAAACCGGCCCAGGTAGAAATAGGTCGTGCCCAGATTCCGGTGAGCTTCAATCAGGAGATCCGAGCTTTGCTCGCGGGTAGCCAGAGCGAGGAGATTTTCAGCGAGGTCACGAGCCTTAGCGAGCTGCCCTCTGACCAGACGAAATACCCATAAGCCCCAAATGGCGCGAAACTCATGCTCGGAACCGCTGTTCTCCTGGGATAACTCCTTCGCCCTGAGATAATTGTGTTCCATTTCTTCGGATGCATAGCCTTTTACGGACAGCAGGGGAGCCCCGCGTGCAAGGAGAAGTTCCAACTCCAAGGAATTGCGCTCCGAGCCTTGAGGCAGATCCTTGAGCACGTCGAGCGCCCGATCAAAATGATGGAGCGCTTCGATATTGGCTGATCGTGCCACATCTCTCCGAGCCGCCAGTTGCCAATAGTGAACAGCCGGGCCGGCCAATCCTGCCTGTTCATAGTGATAGGCCAGGAGTTCCGGTTCCAGTGTGACACGCTCGGCAAAACGACTCTCCAGCGCTTTGGCGATTCGAGCATGGAGTAATCGTCGAGGTTTCTTGGGGAGCGTGCTCTAGGCCGCGTCTTGGACGAGCGCATGCTTAAAGTGGTAGGTCGCATTGGGGATCTCACCCTCTTGGAACATCAGCCCGGACGAAACGAACCGGTCGAGAGCCTGCCTCAACTGGCTGTC
>JANYEF010000547.1 GCA_025363325.1 Nitrospira sp.
GCCGTGTCGAGAATGATTGAGTCCCGAAGCTCGCCAGATTTTACCCATGGTACTGTGCCAGCAGCATAATACTCCGGCTTGCTCCGTGAGGGAGTTCCACCGCTCCCAGTTCGGCAAAACTCTCCAAGCGGTTTTGTTGGCCAACGATTCATTTCTTGCCGCCGACTTGGGCGAGCAGGGAGTTGCCACGCTTGATGATTTCATTTTCCAGTTTTAGCATGTCGCCGAGAATGTCAGCGGGCTTGTCGTGGCTCACTGCCTCCGTGCTCACGGGCTTGTAGCGGCCCGCAGCGAGGGTCCAGTCGTGCTCTCGAATCTTTTCAATCGGCACGCGGTAGCTGTTCAGGCCTTCCTCACGCTTCGGCCACTTGGCCAGCACGTCGGGAATGTCGTTGGCTTGAATCGGCGTCCGCTTGTCGTCGAGGCTGTAGCCGTCGGCTGTCAAATCATAGAACCAGACCGACTGCGTCGGCTTTGCCTTTTGAAAAATTAACGCGGCCGTGCCGACGCCGGAGTAGGGTTTGAAGACTCCGCTAGGTAAACTGATGACGGCTTGCAGGTCGCACTCGGTCAACAGCAGTTCGCGCAGGCTCGTCGCCGCATTGTTCGAGCCGAAGAGCACACCGTTGGGCACGATGACCCCTGCTCGCCCGCCGGGCGCAAGGTGGTCGATGAACCATTTGAGGAAAAGCAGCTCCGTGGCGCGAGTGTTCAGCTTGTAATTGAGGTCGGACAGAATGCTTTCGTCCTGCACCTTTCCAGCGAATGGCGGGTTGGCGAGGATGACGTCGAACCGCTGACCTGGATACGCGCCGCCGAAGCCGGTGGTGAGCGGGTTCAGCATGGAGACGCGCGCCTTTTCCAACTGGTGCAGGTAGAGGTTGAGGATGGCGATCTTCACCATGTTGGCGTCGTTGTCGAAGCCGGTGAACGCATGCTCTTCGAGGAACTTCCACTGTGCGGGCTTGAGGAGCCCGCCGTCCGCGAGGCCACGCTTCAGGTCGGCAGGTTTCGTATGTTGCCGGAGAATGTGAGTGAAGGCTGAGATGAGGAAGCCCGCCGTGCCGCAGGCTGGGTCACAGATCCGATGCTTCGGTTGCGGATCTACGAGCGATACCATCAAGTCGATGATGTGGCGCGGGGTGCGGAACTGGCCGTTGGTGCCGGAGGCCGACAGCTTGCTCAACAGATACTCATACATGTCGCCCTTGAGGTCGTGGCCGTCATGGGCGGACAGGTCCATCCCGTGGATGGCTTGCACCACGGCGCGCAACGTGGGGCGGTCGTATATCTTGAGCGTGGCGCGGCTGAAGAGGAGCTTGCCGGTGTCGGTGAGGCCGGGAAGTTCATGCAGCTTTTCGATAGCGTCACGGACCGCGTTGAAAAGATTGTCACCGGTCAGCGTGACGAAGTTACCCCAGGCGTAGCGCGCCCATTTGCCGGAGAAGATGCAGGTGTATTTCTTGTCGAGGCTAGCGAAGACATTATCCTTCTCCGTCAGCAGGCGCAGGAACAGCAGATAGGAAATCTGCTCGATGGAATCCATTGGATTGTTCACGCCGCCAGCCCAGAGGATGTTCATGAGCTGATCGACCTTTTGCCGGAGGCCGGAGGAAAAGAAATTCCCACCATTTTTCGGTGATTCGTTTGACATTAGGCTGACCGTAGACGGCGTTCCACCGGTAGGAATCGAATGTCTACCCGCTTGTTCAAGGCAGCGGCAATCCGGTTGAGCATCGCGAGTGAATGGCCCTCATAGTCGGCGTCTTCCAGGCGACAGATGACGGACGCGGTCGTCCCGATCAGTTTCGCCAACTGCCGCTGCGTCACGCCCGCCTCGGTTCGCAAGGCGGCGATCTTCCGGGCCACCTGATCGTGCGCTCGCGCAGATTCCAAACCGGCCAGGCGACTCGGTTTGCCTTCATAGTAGCGACGGTGGAGGATATTCACTGCGTCTGCTGTGGGCCGCCTCTTGGTTTGTCGCATGGTTATGTCTCCCGATAGGTATGTGCGTCAGGATTCTGGTCGAACCTTCTCTTTCTCTCGATGGCGACCTCGATCTCGCGGGGCGGCACTTCCCGCTCCTTCACGATTCCATGCGCGAGAACAGCCACCGTCGTACCGTGGAAGAAATACAGGAGGCGATAGTTCCTGCCCTGGAGGCCGACGCGCAACTCATAGATGCCGTCGCGCAAGAGGTCGGCTTCCGGCCGCCGCAATTCGTGTCCCAGTTCCCGAAGCCGTTCGATCCGGACCACGCACTTGTCCTGCGCCTTGGCTGGAAGCGTATCCAGCCAATCGAGCACCGGCACGGTCCAGGTGTCCTCTTGATAGAACACGACACGGATTTTCGGCACCGCGCTCTCCTCGTGTATGTTCGCATTATTGCGAACGCTCGTCAAGACCTGTTTCGGAGATTGCCCGTCACGTGATGGGACTGGTACCTAGACACGATTGACGGACGAGCGTGGACTGGCGCAAGGCTTCGAAGACCTGCTCGCGGCCCTCGAAGCGAGCAAGCGCAGAGACGCCGCCGAGTTGGTTGAACTGGCTGGCGGTAAACAGGGTCATGTCCCCGCTCATGAAGCGATGCAGCGCCGAAGGATCTTCGGCAAGCAATTGGGCCGTGGCGTCCACCCACTTCTGTTCGCTGTAGCGGAGATTGAAGCGAGCCGCAATGGAATCCACGGTGTCGGTAATGATGGCTTCGCGCGTGGGCAACGGCTTGCGGCCGAGCGCGTTGTACACGAAGGCTGGTGTGGTTGCGGGAACACCATAGGAGACGATGAGCTTGTCCGGCGAGTAATACATTTCCGGACGATGGTAGAACCGCTCGTTGAGGATGGTTTCGATGGCGTCGTCATCCTCGGCGTCAACGGCTGCTTTGAGTGCTGGCGTCTTCTCAACGAATTCCTTGATGTCGTGCTCGTAGCCGCCACGGAAGGTCATGATGTCCACCTTCTCGCCATTGGGCCCGACGATACGGACCTCCTGACTCACGAGGGTGTCTATACCTTCCCACGTTGGAATCGTACGCGGTGGTTTGTCCCGTGTAGGAAACTCCGGTTGACCTTCTGCGGCCACGCTATTGCCGCCATCGCCCTGCGCATACAAGCCGGTTGCAACGGAGGGCTTCTTTTCACGAAGAATCTTCAACGGTACCGAGTAATCGTATTGCTCCTCGAAGTATTCCGCGACGGCGCAGAAATCGAGGAGGAAGAAACAGGACTTCTCGTAGGCGGTGTGGCCTATCATGAACGTATAACGGCGGGTGCCCCGGCCTTTGATCTGAATATATTCTGTCGGCGAGAAGACCGGGCGAAAGAGGCCGATGTTGAGCAGGTCACGGCAGTTGTAGCCGGTGGAGAGCATGTCCACGGAGACTGCGATACGCTC
>JANYEF010000075.1 GCA_025363325.1 Nitrospira sp.
GAAATCGTACCGTTACCGTCAGCGGGATCTTACCACTATGCCCTCGGTGATTAACAGAGTCATCCTCGGGGGATCAATCGGCCGTTGCGGTTCGTCATTCGACCGATCGATACCGTGGCAACTCCGGCTCCATCTCGGACAAGGATTTGTAAATGAGGTCCTTGGCGGACAAAACGGGTGCCACAACTGGCCAGGGAATGGCGAGGGCCGGATCGTTCCAGATGATCCCCCGCTCATCGCCCGGCGCATAATAGTCCGTGCACTTATACAGGAACGAGGCGCGGTCGCTGGTCACGCAGAATCCATGCGCACAACCTGGCGGCACATAGACCTGGCGCCGATTCTCCGCCGAGAGCTCGGCTCCATACCACCGGCCAAAGCTCGGCGACCCCTTTCGGATATCCACCACAACATCGTAGACGGCTCCGTCTGTCACCATCACAAGCTTCCCCTGGGCGTGCGGCTCTTGATAGTGGAGCCCGCGCAACGTGCCCCGCATAGACTGTGAGTAGTTATCCTGAACAAAGGGATCAAGAATACCGGCGTCCGCGTACCGGCGTGCATGGTACGTTTCGAGAAAGAGCCCGCGTGGATCGCGGAAAACATCCGGTTCAATCAGCAATACACCTGGGATATCGGTTGTCGTGACCCGCATGATGCTCCTCTTCGTCCTCTTGTCTGACACGCATTCCGTCATCGCTCATGCGCGTGACGGGCGGGATAGGCGCGATTCAAAATTCGAAGTTCGGGGTTCGAAGTTCCGAAAACCTCGAACTTCGGACCTCGAACCCTCGCTCGTCCCGCCAGCCTCGCCTATCTTGCTCGGCTAACCCGACGCCGGTTGTTCGGGGTCGACGATCTCGGGAGGATCGGGGTACAATTGCCCAAGCCGATCAATCAACGGCTTGGCGGCCGGCGTACTCTCGCGGGTCGGCTCACTCACCGGATGGTCCCAGGTGAGGGTGTGAATGCCTGCGTCGGTCAGCAACGAGCGGATCGTAGAGAGACAGGCTTCCAGCGTCAATTCCGTGCCCCCACGGAGATCAAGCACACGCGCTTTGGGATCAGTCGGTGGCGCCTCGGTATGGATGAGCGCCCAACAGCGGTCGAAAAGAGTGGCGCGAAGTTCCGACGGCACATTCAGTGTGGTGAGATCAGCCGTACAGAGGGCCGACACGAACAGGACGAATTGCAAATCCGGCATCCCGGAATTCTGGATATCCAACGACGGCATGGCCGAGCATTATCAATGGCGACCGGCACGGAGTCAACGGGCACAAAACCCGAGCCACTCAGGCGGATGTCGCGATTGAAGATAAGGAATGTTCCACTATGATTACCATTTCACTGATGGGTCAGCTTCAAACCGCCGATGGCGAACGGGACCTCGCCTGTGAAGTGCCATCCCCCATGTCCATCCGCCAGGTAATCCAGAGGCAGGGTATTCAGTTGCGCCATCTCCTCCAACTCATTCGCGAGAAGAAGGTGCTGGTCACCATCAATAAGAAGATCGCCAGCGAGGACTCACTGGTTCAGGACGGTGATGCAGTTCGGCTGGTGGGGCACGACGGCATGGGTGGAACCGGGCTCGGTCCCTCGATGTAGCGAGGCCACAAAATTACAGGGCCGGTGCCCCTCTCGGGGCGCCGGCCCTACGGTTCTTCATGCGGCCTGAGTGAAGTCAGGCAAGTGCGCGTCACGTACGATCTGCGCTTACTTCTTCCCGAGGATCGCGTCCTTGGCGGCTTTGGCCACGCGGAACTTGACCACACGTTTGGCCGGAATCTTGATGGGCTCACCGGTCTGTGGGTTCCGTCCCATGCGGGCCTTGCGATTCGCCAATACGAGCTTTCCGATCCCAGGCACCACGAAGACGTTCTTCGCTTCCTTGTAGGCCAGGGCGGCAAAGTCGTCCAGAAGCTGGACGGACGCCTTCTTGGTCAACCCGGTCTTCTGGGCCATGTGGTCAGCAATCTGCGACTTGGTCATTGGTTTAGCCATACGAGCAACCTCCTTAAAAAAACAATGATGGTGAAATGCAACGAACTCGCCCCGCTTGACTCCGCTCAGACTCGATAAACATTCATGAACGAATAGTCGTGTCGCTGGAAGCGGCGAAAACCTGCGGGAGTCTATCCAAGCGCTCGGAAGCTGTCAACCAGAAAAACACAAGCCAGGCGTAGGGGAAAGCCTTCACCGGCCTCTTGCAGTTTCAAGACCAGCCCGCGTACAGTGCACGATTGCATAACATTTGTGAGTCACGGTTACCGTAGCTTCGGAGTCGCTAGCATGGCGAAAGAACTACCCATTCTGCCATCGACCGCCCAACCGGCCGACACCGCACAGCCAGAGCTGTACCACTATTCTCGCGTGTTTTGTCAGAAAGAAAACTCACCCCCGCTCCGTTTGCTCTTAGAATTTCTCAAGTCATGCGGTCAAACGCCGATTACTCCGCCGGACATGGACGACACCCTGTTGGATGAATGGGCCTGGGTCCAGGTGACGCTCGGGTACGATCGCGATCGAAAACCGATTCAAGTGTTCTGTGTCCGTGATCGAGGCACCTATCAAGATGTGTTCAACACAGAGAAGCAGCAGTTCGTCAACCTCCTCTCCGCTCACGACGATCCGGAAGCAGGACTCGTGCGCGAGTACGTGGAGCGCGCGCGGTTTGTGCTCACCACCCGGTTCGTCAAGAATGATATGACCGATGAGGGCTATGACTTCAACGGATGGATCTTGGAGTTCTACCAAGAGCAATGCAACGGAATCGTCCAGATCGATAACCAGGGCTTCTATTCACCCAAAGGCGATCTCATCGTCGATCTCTCCATCAACGTGGAATGAGGCGCCATGTCAAACAGGCTCCTAGGTCCAGCTCCTCCCGACCCTACTCCGCTGTACCAAAAAACTGACCACTGGTTCCAGCGGGCAACCGCCGCCCTGCTCGGTGAAGTGCCCTGCCGACTCGGGTGCACCAGCTGTTGCATCGGTCCCTTCCCCATCACCCTCCTCGACGTCCACACCCTCCAACAGGGACTCGCCGGCCTCCCGCCGGACCACCGCCATCGTATCGAACAGCGTGCCATCGAGCACACCGCCGCGATGGAAACCGCCTTCCCACAATTGGCCCACCGCGATCTGCTCGACGATTGGCCCGATCAGGAGATCGACCGGTTGGTCACAGAGTTTCACCATCATCCCTGTCCAGCGCTAGAGGCAGACGGACGCTGTAGCGTCTACCAGCACCGCCCACTGGTCTGCCGATCGATGGGCATCCCGACAGAAGATCGCGGTCTGGCCCATGGCGCCTGCGAAGTCCAAACCTTCATCCCAATTTTGCGACTCCCCTCCGCATTCCGAGAGGAGGAAAATCGTTTGGCGCAGGAGGAAGCCATCTCCTTGGACAGGCTTCGTCTAGCCACCGGATCAACAGGAGAAGAAGTATTTCTACCCTACGGGTTCTTGGCGAGCCGTAGATAAGAATGTTCGTGAGCCTGGTTGATCTGGATTATCTGGTTGGTCTTGTTTAACCAAACAAACGAGAAAAACCAAATGAACCAAATAACAATCTTCCGCCGCAGCCTACGAGGCTAGACAGAGACTAAAACCCTGTGCTACTGTCACCGACCTTGGTTGCGAGAGCGCCTGTAGCTCAGCTGGATAGAGCATCAGCCTCCGGAGCTGAGGGCCACAGGTTCAAATCCTGTCAGGCGCACCAGCAAACAGGCAAGGGACAGGGCCGCACACAGATATCCGCTACACACATACCCGGTGGGCCGTTAGCTCAGTTGGTAGAGCAGCTGACTCTTAATCAGCGGGCCGTAGGTTCGACCCCTACACGGCCCACCAAATTCTTCAACAACTTACACCGTTCGTCGCCAGTGCCGGCCCTGCCGTTTGTGCCATGTGTGCTAAATTTGTGCCCCCTGTGCTCGCCAGACGGTACTTCTCTAGCATTTCCACTCCCTCGCGCAGACTCTCCGGATAGTGGTGCGCATAGCGCTGAGTCATGATCGGCGACTTGTGCCCTAAGAGGCATTGGACCTTGTAGAGATCGATCCCTGATTGCACAAGCCTCGTGGCAAAGGTATGCCTCAGATCATGGAAATGGAAATTCTCGATACGACACAATTTCATCGCTCCACGAAACGCGCGTCGGAGATGGCTGTCGTCAAGTAGGGTGAACGTGTCACTCGGGAACACGTAATCACTCTTGATC
>JANYEF010000100.1 GCA_025363325.1 Nitrospira sp.
TTCTCCTGTTGTGCCACAGGTGCGCACCATCGAAGTTCTAGTGGACCAAAGTATTTTTCCCGCAGCCTGTTAGGTTATGCCTCGGAGCAGACGCCGTGCACGTTCTTGAATTGAAGGTCCCCCCCCTCGCGCTTGTTTTCCTCATGGCTGCACTCATGTGGCTCGCCACATGGGCCGTACCGACATTCGGGTTTGAGCTTCCTGCACGCACTCTCTTCTCAGTGAGTGTGGCTGTCGCCGGCGCGGTCATTGGCGGGTTGGGGGTTGCCTCATTCTTACGAGCCAAGACGACGGTCAACCCCATGAAGCCTGACTCATCATCCTCTCTGGTGGTATCGGGCATCTATAAGTTTACCCGCAACCCGATGTATCTGGCCTTTCTGTTGGGCTTGCTCGGGTGGGCGATATTCTTGTCGAACGCCCTGGCCTTCTTTCCGCTTCCTGCATTCATCGTCTACATGAACCGCTTCCAAATCGAACCTGAGGAAAAGGCGCTTACCAGGCTATTTGGGGAGCAGTTCGTGGTCTACAGATCCCGGGTGCGTCGATGGCTATGAGGCATGGCCAGGAGAAGATTGAGGGCCGAGTCTTGCACCCCAACATCGGGCGGTGAAGAGGCACGGGCAGACTCCGTTTCGTGGAGAATGGAGCGGTGGCGCTAGTCACGCCTTGCGCGAAACGCCTCTTTGAGGCGGGCTTGATCGGCGGGAGAGAGCGGCGGCTCGTCTTGCCTCTGATCCTGGGACGGTGACGCCGAACGCTGGAGGGCCTGCCGTAGAGCCAACAGTTGCTGCCGGTATTGCGCGCACCCCTCACAGATCATGAGATGGAGCCGAAGTTTGATGCGGGTTAAGACCGGGAGCGTCCGGTCCATGGATTCGGACACGAATCGGGTGACGTCTGTGCAAGGCGGTGTGATACGGGCGAGCAAGACTTTCATAGAGCTCCTGCAAGATCTGGAACATTCTTGTTCCAGATCATAGCAGAGGGTCGCGCATGGTGCGACCCTTCACGCCGTCTTTCTTCTGTCGTGGGACTGTGCGTTCCGATGGTGGCTCTACGACCGGAACTGCTTCGCGGCGCCGGCGCACGATCACGGTCTTCACCTTGGGGCGGGCCGTCAGCAAGAGCGCATGATACCGGCGGGTGTTTGCGCACGTGATCGTGCCGGAGGCAAATTCCCCTCTCCCGTTCGTCTCGAGCCATTCAAAGCTCAACGCCCGATCGAGGTTCCGACAGTCTTCCTTCTCAACCTTCATTGTTACTCACCTTCCCCGGCGGTACGGATTGGGCGGTCTTTCACTGCGCGCGCCCAACGAGGGCCTTCACAGGCCGCGCGTTGCGCGAGCAAGAAGACCCGCCCAATCTGTGCCGCCCTACTCTCCGGACTGTTGAATCAGTTTTGCTACCAGGCCGGTCCAGCCGGTTTGATGACTAGCCCCGATGCCTGCCCCGTTGTCTCCGTGGAAGTATTCGTAGAACAAAATGTTGTTGCGCCAATGCGGATCGTCCTGAAATCGGTTCGTTCCGCCGAACACGGGACGTTTCCCTTCGGCATTCTGGAGAAAGATGTGCGTCAAACGGCGTGAGATCTCGGCCGCCACTTGCCAAAGCGTGGATTGACGGCCCGATCCGGTCGGACATTCCACCTGATACTGGTCGCCGAGAAAGTAGTGGAACTTTTGCAGCGACTCGATCAGGAGATAGTTGACCGGGAACCAGATCGGTCCGCGCCAATTCGAGTTGCCTCCGAACAAGCCCGTACTGGATTCAGCCGGTTCATAGTCCACGCGATGCTCATGGCCCATGACCGAGACCACATAGGGATGATCCTTGTGATAGCGGGAAAGGGCGCGGATGCCGTAGGGAGACAGGAATTCCTCTTCGTCCAGCAGATAGCCCAACACGGATTTCAGCCGATCACGACTTACGAGCGAGAGAAAGCGCCGCACGCCTCCGTCGTAGGACTGCGTTTCGAGATGCTGCGCAAAATCAGGCCGGTTCTCGATGAACCACTGCATCCGGTGCTTGAACCGCGGCAGACTGTCCACGAGTTCGGAATCGAGCGTCTCGACCGCGAACAGAGGAATCAGGCCGACCATCGAGCGAACCTTCATGTGTGTGGTCTCCCCGTTCGGCAGGTGCAGCACGTCGTAGAAGAAACCGTCCTCGCGATCCCACAACTCGATCTTCTCACCGCCGATGTTGTTCATAGCGCGGCAGATGTAGACGAAGTGTTCGAAGAATTTGCTGGCTACGTCTTCGTAGGCCCGATTGTCCCGGGCGAGCTCCAGCGCGATCGTCAGCATGTTGAGGCAGTACATGCCCATCCAACTGGTAGCATCCGATTGTTCAATGTGGCCGCCGGTCGGCAGCGGCGCGCTGCGGTCGAAGACCCCGATGTTGTCGAGGCCGAGAAACCCACCTTGGAAGATGTTCTTCCCCTCGGCGTCTTTGCGGTTGACCCACCAGGTGAAGTTCAACAGCAGTTTGTGGAAGACGCGCTCCAAGAACAGGCGATCGCCGACGCCGTTGCGTTTTTTGTCGATCTTATAGATACGCCAGGCCGCCCAGGCATGGACCGGCGGATTCACGTCGCCGAGCGCCCATTCGTAGGCCGGAATCTGTCCGTTGGGGTGCATGTACCATTCGCGCAGCATCAGGACGAGCTGTTCCTTGGCGAATGTCGGATCGATGAGCGCGAGCGGGATGCAGTGAAACGCGAGATCCCACGCCGCATACCAGGGGTATTCCCACTTGTCCGGCATCGAGATGACATCGGCGTTATAGAGGTGCGTCCAGTCCGAGTTGCGGCCGTGCAGGCGTTCACGCGGTGGTTCCTGCTCTGTCGGATCGCCTTTGAGCCATCGATTCACTTCGTAGTGGTAGAATTGTTTACTCCAGAGCAGTCCGGCAAAGGCTTGCCGCTGCACGCGGCGCGCATCTTCGGACAGATTGCTCGGTGCCAGACTGTCATAGAACTCATTCGCTTCCTTCAGGCGTGTCGTAAAGACGGCGTCGAAGTCCTGCTTGGCGAAGCCCGGGCTCTGTTCTTCGTTGGTCAATCGCAAGCGAATGGTTTTGCTCGCGCCGGGCGCGAGCGTGAGCACATACTGGGCTGCGGCTTTGGTGCCCAGGTGATCCGGATTGACCGCTTCCTTCTCGCCCTGCACGACATAATCGTGAAAGCTATCCTTCACGTACCGGGGGCCTTCTTCATCGCCATAGAGACGGCGGGTGTTGGTTTCATTTTCCGTGAAAAGCAGGGTCGGCTCCCCCTCGCAGAGCAGCCGGCGAAGGCCATAGTACTCGTGCTGCGTCTCGATGACGCTCATCTGGTTCATCGACTCCCCTTGCTTGAAACGGGGGCGCCGGATGTCCGATCCCCAGGACCATGTGTTGCGATACCAGAGAGTCGGAAGGAGCGTGAGTTCGGCCTGCTCAGGGCTTCGATTCACGACCTGGATACGGATACACAGATCTTCCGGCGTCGCCTTGGCGTACTCCACAAAGATGTCGAAGTAGCGGTTCTCGTCGAAGACCCCGCTGTCGATCAATTCAAACTCAGGATCGTGGCGCCCTCGACGGCGATTCTCCTCGACCAGCCGCGTATAGGGGAACGATGCTTGCGGATACTTGTAGAGGTATTTCATGTAGGAATGCGTCGGCGTCGAATCGAGATAGAAGTAGCACTCCTTCACGTCCTCGCCGTGATTGCCTTCGTTGCCGGTGAGCCCGAAGACTCGTTCTTTCAAAATCGGGTCGCGTCCGTTCCACAATGCCACGGCGAAGCAGATCAGTTGATGGCGATCGCAGATGCCGGCAAGGCCGTCCTCGTTCCAGCGATAGGCGCGGGATCGTGCATGGTCGTGCGGGAACGCTTCCCAGGCCGTACCGTATTGGCTATAATCCTCGCGCACGGTTCCCCAAGCCCGTTCGCTCAGATAGGGCCCCCAACGTTTCCAATGACGCTGCCGCCGCGCGTCCTCTTCAAGACGCTGCTGTTCAGCAAGGATCGGTGGCTGAGAAGCGGAAGTGGTCTGACGATGAGAGGCCATACGACTCCTTCGGTAGAAAGCGTACAAAGCTAGAGTCGTCCGGCTGAGGAAAGTCTTACAGCAGGCTAGTACCGGGCTGCGCCTGTAGTCAAGCGGAGGCGATAGACCGATGAGCCACCCGTGATGAACAGCGTGTGCCCGTCTTCGCCCCATGCGACATTTGACGTTGGTTGGCCGGTTTCGATAGTACCTAAGAGGGTACCGTCTGGAGCGATCACACTCAGTCCGCCTGGGCGAGCGCCAAAGATGTTCCCTTGCCGATCCACCTTGAATCCATCCGGCCCGAAGAAAGGATCTTTGCGCCAGCGAGTCGCGTCGAAGAATACCCGGCCATTGGTAACGGTCCCGTCTGCCTTCACATCGTAGGCCAACCAAGCGGCTCGCTTTGGATCGACGTCGGAGACATAGAGGGTCTTTTCATCCGGAGAAAAGGCAATGCCGTTCGGAGCCTTAATGTCATGGATGAGCAAGGTCACTGTGCCATCTTTGGACAGACGATAGACCCCTTGCACCGGAGCTTTGTTCGAATCGTCGAAGGCTTTTGGGAGTCCAAACGGCGGATCGGTGAAATACAAATCGCCGTTCGATTTGAACACCAGATCGTTCGGACTGTTGATCTTGTGCCCCTCATAGTGGTCGGCGAGCGGTACAATCGTTCCATTTGATTCCAACCGCCCGATTTGTCGATCGCCGTGGCGACACAGGACCAAACGTCCTTGTGCGTCAAGGGTGAGTCCATTGGAGCCTGGCTCCTTGCCCGCGAACGGCGCTGTACCGCTATAGCCGCTGTTTTTCACAAATAGACTAACGCCTTCGCCCGACTTCCATTTGTAGACGGCGTTGGCCGGAATGTCCGAGAAGAGCAAATACTCACCCTGCTTGTGCCAAACCGGCCCTTCGACCCAGGTATATCCATCGGCGATCTTTCCCAGTTTCGCGTCCTTCGGCACAAGCTGATCGAAGCGCGGATCGAGTCTGGTGATGGTGGTGGTTACTGTCTCAGACCATGCCACTCCACCATGCAGGAGAGCGATCAGTCCAAGGACGACCATTAGCTTTTTGGACACCCGCATCATGGCCGCACTCCGGCGATGTTCATTCTGATGCGATAGATGCCTGTGAGAGCGGCAATGTAGAGCGTCTTGCCGTCGTCGTCACCCCAGGCCATGTTGTGGGGATCTTCCGGTCCTTTGAGGAGGCCGAGCTGCTTGCCCTCCGGCGAGATGATCCAGAGCCCGCCCGGTCCGGTCGAATACACATTGCCCTGTTGATCGACTTTCAATCCATCTAACGCATCGTTCCCCGGCGCGTTGGTCATATCGAAGAAGAGCGAGCTGTTTGTGAGCGTACAATCCGGGTTTACGTCGTAGCGCAGGATAACTTTTTTCTTGTCGTTCCAATTGTTCACATACAGAAACATCTCGCCCGGCGAGAAGGCGAGCCCGTTGGGGGCATCGAGATCCGTACTCACGAGCTTCACCTGCCGGTCTTTCACGCAATAGACGCCACTGTAGGGCAGTTCTTTCCGCGGATCGTCGAAGACCTTGGGTAAGCCGATATGGAGGATCGGTAAAATACAGCGCACCATCGGAGCGATAGACAAGATCGTTCGGGCTGTTCAGCCGCTTGCCGTCATAGCGATCGGCCAGGACGGTGATGTTGCCGCGTGGTTCGACGCGAATCACACGGCGATTCCCATGTTGGTTGATCGTGAGTCGGCCCTTGCTGTCCAGCGTCAGCCCGTTCGAGCCTGGTTGATGGTATTCGCCCACATTGAAGCCTGCATAGCCGCTCTTCGTGCGAAAGACGGATACCTGCCCGTCAGCTGACCAACGATAGATAATGTTCGCGTTGGGGTCGCTGAAGAGGAGGTATCCCGATGTGTTAGCGGTGGCCGGGACCCACACAGGTCCTTCGGTGAAAAGAAAGCCACCAGCGAGTTTTTCCAGTTTGGTATCTGATGAAACGATCGCATCCAGGGCCGGATCGACTCTGACAATCTCGGTGTTCACAAACATCGTCGGGCCAATCTGGTTCGTCTCGTAGAAGTCGAGCGTCGCCGAGCGCACCCAGATGAAGTTGCCTGCCGGATTAGACAACGGACCGTTGATCCCGAACACGGCTAGCTGAATCCGCTGGCCGGGCCGCGCATTCTTTGTGAGCACCACACGGTTGGGTGCATTGAAGCCCTTAATGAGCTGACCGCCAGGCTGTCCCAACACCAGCGGCAACTTCCCATCAACCCAGACTTCGGCGTAATCGTCGATCGCGACTTCAAAGACGACAGTTGAACCAGTCGGATCGAATGACCCGATCTTGTCGGGAATCGTGATACTGGTCCGATACCAATTGAAGCAGAGGCGTCCGGTGGATCGCCGTTCTTCTAATTGTGCGGGTTTGATGTGTTCCCATTTGGAATCATCGAAATCTGCGGTACCCGCATGCAGATCAATATCCTGTGTTCGATTAGGCGGACCGGACGGAGCGAGGTCTGCACCGGGGCTATGATGATCGACATCGACGATCTTAACGTTGCTGTAGCGCCACTGACCTTTGAGCAATCCGATTCCTTCGTCGGTCTTTAGATCCACAATCGCATCCGGCCTCACCCCCGGCGCATCCCCCGTCACCTGCGCCCAGGATGGTTGCACGGACAAAGCGAGCGTGGTCATGACAAGGACACTCCAACTCTTCATCTTCTCACTCCATCTCCTAGCCGTTTGATTATCCTTCCATCTACTCCGTGAGGGGTTGGCCTCTACCGCGCGCAACAATCTCACCCGCCCACCCTTGGCGCACCGAGACGCGCCCTTTACCCAAGCGAGCACATTCTGATCGTGCGCGTTCTGCGAGCAAGGAGGCCACCCCTCACCAACCCCTCACCTTACTTTCACCACGTAATAATCAAACGGCGCCTCTACCTCCTTAAACCAATGCGGCACGCCGTTCGGAATAATTACCACGTCACCCGGCACGAGTTTCCTGGTTTCGCCACCATTCACATTAGCCGCGCGAAACTCGTGAGGTGCGATCGTCTTGGCACCTTCCGGCGTCCCGCCGGTGATCAACGTAGCCGAGCCCTTCAGGACATAGACAATGTCCGTATCGTACTCGTGGATCTCCACGACACCGGCTTTGTCCCGATGGCTGGCTGTACCATGTAATTCCGGGCCGCATGCATCATGGTCTCGTCCTCGCCGAGGAGAACCGCCCCCTTGGTGAATGCTGCCGCGACTCTGGGACTCTCGATGTAGGTGACTGGAAGAAGGACTTGGCCGTTCGCGATGCTCATCATGTCCATCGATTCCAGGGCCTTGGCTCCCGCGATCGCCAGTTCTTCATCCTGCTGCGCGCTCGCCGCGCCGCTCACGCCGACCGCGCCCACAATCTTTCCTTCCCATTCAATTGGAATACCGCCCTGGAGCGGCGTGAAATCATTGAGCGCGACCATCGTCGGTTTTTTGAACAGGGCGGCCGTCCGGGCCTTGCCAATGGAAATGTTGGCGCCCGCCGCGAAGGTGTTGTCCATTCGCTCAAGGGCCATCAGATTTCCTCCGTCATCGACCACGGCAATTACGCCGCCTGGCGCATTCTTCTTCTTGGCCTCGGCCACCGCTCCCGCGATGACCTTTTTCGCTCCCTCAATCGTGAGCGCTCGCTTATCGGCTACCGATTCGGCCCTCGCCGCCATCGCTCCCATCAAAAGCACTGCAAGCGCACATGAACCAACAAGGATTGTCTGTCTGGTTTTCATGATCGGTCTCCTTTTTTTCGGCATGGAGCCTTCAGCGTTCAGCCCAACCATGAAAGCTGATAGCTGAAGGCTGACGGCTACGGTTTTGTGAATGACGCTGCGACGGCCGCTCCGGCTATGGCGATGTCCTCATCCTGAGCCGGCGTTTCTCCGCTGACGCCGATGGCGCCGATGACTTTCCCTTCGACAATGATCGGCACGCCGCCTTGCAACGGGACGGCTCCATGCAGGGCCAGCGCCGCGACCCGTCCATTCTTCACCTGGTCTTCAAAGACCTTGCTTGGTCTTCGGAAAATCGCGGCGGTGCGCGCCTTGTCTATGCCGACGTTCACGCTCGCAACTTGCGTATCGTCCAACCGCTCCAAGAACAGCAACGACCCGCCATCGTCGACCACGGCAATGACCACTCGTGCGCCTTCAGCCTTTGCCTTGGCTTCAGCGACGGCAGCGATCTTCTTCGCTCCGTCCAACGTAAGGGCGGTCTTCTCGATCAATTGGGCTTGCGCATTCGTAACCACTGCCAATACAAACGCCGCCGCTATTACTAGACGCATGTGCTTCTCCTTCTGCTTAGTCGCATTGCTTTCAACCGTCAGCTGCCAGCCTCAAACTTCCGAAGAAGCTGAGAGCTGACGGCTGACCGCTGATAGCTGGGTATTACCGGCTCATCGCCATGCTGTCCGATTGCATACGCTCTCCGGACGCCGTCACGATGGGCTTCGAGTATGACGCCTCACCCAAGAGCACTTCGGCGAATGCACACCAGATTTGCACCTTCGCAACGTCCTGGACATACGCGGGCAGCGTGATCGTGCGGTTCTGCTTGTCGCCCTTGATCGCCAAGCGATTCAGCAGATAGACGTTGCCTTTCGTGTCCACCACTTGCCAGTGCGGCGCCGGCGTTTCCGGAATCTTGAAATCATCGGACCAGGTCAACGTATCGTTGTTGCCCGATCGCGCATGGCTTGCTGTGCCGCTATTGGCCTTCACACCTTCGAATTTGCTTGTGGTGTGGGCATCGGCCGCAAAGCCGTTCGATGCAACGAACAATCCTATCGCTGCAATCATGGACAGGAATCCCATCTTGAATACGCTCTTTGCACTCATAACGTCCCCCTTATGATAGTAGTGTGGTGAATTTCGCTGCGGGTGATTCCGCGCTTGCTCGTTCGTCGAAGAGGCACAACGCTTCTTACAGGGACATGCGCGGAGCAGACGAGCGAACGGACAGGATTACGGCATATAACCGCAGCGGAAGATGCAGCGCGCGTTGTTGTGATGATGAAGCTTCGCGCAGAGGACTCGACGGGCGCCGGGGAATCGGACGTAGCATTCCGCGGCGAGCAACATCCCGAGAAACGGCGCCGTGAGATACACCCAGAAGTCGGTCCAGAGATGCGCGGGGAGCGCGGAGGCAACGCTGCGCGCCGGATTCATGCTCATACCGGAGAGCGGCGCTTCAATCGCAATGTACGTGGCCACCAGCGCACCCGCGAAGAGGCCGGTCCAGGCGTTAAGCTTGGTGTGATTCGACACGATCAGCACGACGAGCATGAGGCCGAAAGAGATGGCCGCTTCTGCGACGAACGCCATCCATGTCCCATCGAGCCCCGGTACGGTGACGACGTAATTGACGGTTGGATGTTCGATCGCCATTCCGATCGCCATCGCGGCTACTTGCAGTCCGATCAAGCCGCCGACGAATTGAGCGACGACGTAGAAGAGCGCATCCAGGCCTTGAATCTTTCCAAGCCGGAAGAACGTCACTGTGACGGCAGGATTGAGATGCGCCCCGGATCGTTTTCCCCACGGAGAATAGATAATCCCGATTGCCGTGAGCCCCATGGCAATCCCGATCAACAGGCGTCGGATGACCGGATCAGGTAATAGTTCGTGCAGAGGTGAATACGGATATTCGAGCAGCGCGGTCATGACCGCGGCGGAGATCATGAAGAGACCGAGGCCTGCCGCCTCCATCAGATACTCAGGCCAATGCACTCGGACGATGTTAGAGGGCGCCTGCATACGCGTGGGTTCCCCTCTTGGCAATCGCACTCACCGGTGCAGCGATCTGACGCTGTCGCAGAAGCGGCGCAACCGCATAGCGAATCCGCGTAGGGTCGGGGCTTCGATAGCCGGCGCTCAACCAGATTTCCTCGGCCGTTTCATGGCAGGGCCGACAGCGCCATCGGGTAATCGTCATGGCGCCTTTCTCATCTTCAATGACTTGGCTGCTGGTACTCACCATCGCACGGTGACAGGCTAGACAATGCATGACGTCCTCCTTCATGGTCGTCGGGTCGTGGGGTAGAACATCTGGAACACTGGCATCGGATTCGCACAGTCGATGTGGGCTGATGTGTCGGCAGCCAGGCTCTCAGCACGCTCATACACCATCGTGCCGCACGTTGGGCATCGTGACGCCCAGCGCCAAGCTCCCAAGCGCAGTGGGCCCTGCTCATCGAGCCGGTCATAGCACTGATCGTTCACGCACGTTCCATTACATCGAGTGCACGGCATGCTGACCTCTTTGTCCGGCCGACGTCGGCGTAGGATCGGATTGAGTGGGTGGCATCAGCGCTTCCAGGCGCAGCCGCCATTCCAGGAACTCCACTTGCTGACTGAGCCACCAGCAGGTGGCACGGAAGCGGAGTTCGTGCGCGGCGCGGCGGCTGTGTTGTATCGTCCAGTAGATCGTCGTCTTCATCGGTCACCTCACATACTTGCGCATTGGTCGCGCAAGTTGACCGCTTCTTACAGTGTGAAGGCACCGCACCTTGCTATGAACTGAGAATTGCGTAGCGATTAGCGAGACGGAACAGAGCTAGAACGGAGCGCGACGACGGCAGGAACAGAGTCGGAAAGGCGCACCAGCGCCTCGTTGGCTTGATCGACGTAGTAGGCCCAGGTACGGCTCGGATATCGCGCAACCACGCGCTGGTACAGTGCCCGCGCTTCTATCAGATGCTTAGCCTCGGCCATCACCGCGGCAGCCCTGAGGGTGCACGCGGCTCCGAGCGCTTGGGGATCGACCGCCGTACGGAGCGGTTGGCTCATCACATGCGGTCCCCACGCCCTCATCCAGGACGGGGGTTCAGCTCCCGCGAGCATCACGTACTCGAACTGGTCAATGATCAGGACCAACTCCCTGGGATTGGTGGTGACGAGACACTGCTGATAGCGCTCCCACAACGGCATGATGGATGGCGGAACCTCTGCCGTTGGTCGCTCAAGCAGCGATAGACCATGGCAACCACTGAGGAGAATTGTAAGCAGACAGACTGTCCAACACATGGACATCTGTCGGTGAGAAATACGTACTCTTACAGGCTTGGTGAAAGGTGGGAAGGGAAGAGGGGTGTTGAAAACTGGTGAGCCGACTGGGGCTCAAACCCAAGCCTCTCGCTGAGTTGGTTATGAGCGGTCCCGCTGAGGTGCGCAATACGGGCAATTGCTATGGCGTTGCAGATCAGACAGTAGGCCGAGTACTACGGATAAAGATGCTGATAACGCGCCTCCGGTTGAGTAGATAGAATGTTGGCACCACAATCATCCTCGCATTCTTGAACTCACTTGAAGACCAAGGATACCCGGCGAACTGGCGGGGCGGAGCCACGCTGGGCTCCGCTAGCCGCCAGGACGTCAGGAGTCGTCAGGTCCAACGACGCTGAGAAATTACTTGCCCGCGACCTTGGCACCTTCCATCATCTTCCCGTCCATCATCACCATCTGGCCCTCCGTCATCTGTATTTCTTTCCCGTCCTTCGTGACCAACTTGCCTTTCATCATGACTCTCGAGCCGTTGGACAGGGTCGTCTCACGATCCATCCGAGTAATCTCTTTCCCGTCCTGCATCATCGTCATCTTGCCATCCTTCATCATGATGCCGTCCTTTTCGGCGGCCACACCGGGTGAGGCGAGGAATGACACGGACAAGAAGAGCCCAACAACTGCGAGTGTCACGATTCTGTACTTCTTCATGGCTTATCTAACCCTCCAATGATTAATGAGTGATGTAGATGAACTGTCTCGGACCTCTCGGGAATTAGCGGGGCACACTATACAATGGTTCTTGGATGTTTTCAAGTACAGCGGCATTGGATTCGTACAGCCAATGTTGGCTGATGTATCGGCAACTAGGCTCTCAGCACGCTCCTATACCATCGTACCGCGCGTCGGGTACCGTAACACCCAGCGCCATGCCCCCAATCGAAAGGAGCCCTGCTCATCGATCCGGTTGCAGCACCGATCGTTCTCGCGCCTTCCATTACATACATCGAGCTCGCGGCATGATGGATCCTGGATCCTCTGCGCTTGTGCACTCAAGCAACGACAGACCATGGCAACCACTGAGCAGGATAGCGCGCAGACAGACTGGCCAACGCACCGACATCCGTCAGCGACATGTGCGTACGCTTACAAGCTCGGGGAAAGATGAGATGGGGAGAGGGATACTGAAAACTGGTGAGCCGTCTGGGCCTCGAACCCAGGATCCTCGTCTTAAAAGCTCGAAAAGACCAAAATGTAAAAAACTTTGTTTCGCGAAGGCTTCCCCGTCTTTTCTTTGCGAGCAAGGGCTTGAGATGATTCAATACGTTCCATTGATTCTGTAGAATTCGATCCATTGTGAAGACTTCCAGCACAAATTTAGCACAGCAAATGGGGTGAACGATTCTCGTGAAACAGTTTAGAATTGGCGCACTGTCAACAGCTTGGAGAGGCAGCACAGGTTCTGATCAGAAAAATGCCGAGGGGGCCCAACTTGGGCGACAACATCTTTCCGGCGATAGCCAAACCTATCGCCCTCAATTCACAGGCCGCAGCCGTAGGGATTCCCGGCACCGAAGGGATTCTTGATCGAGTCCGGCGATCCGTAGGGGTTACTAGTCGAGTCAGGGCCGTATGGGTTTGTGCGGGGATGCGTCGCCGATTGATTGCTGAAGGGACTTCTCTAGGGACTGAATGGATTGGACGTGGAATCAGGATTGAACGGATTCTCGCTCAGCTCGCCGAGATCTTCCGCGTGGGCGGAGAGAGGCAGAACAACAGGAGGAAGACGACCACATGGCGAGCCTCCGACAAGCGGAACGACCAGTGGACTCAGCCTACTCCTCGAATGGAGATCAGCGCAAGCTGGGCACCAATGGTTCCAGAAAACGTCTTTCCCGTCCCCAGTGAACTGTCCGGTTGCAAGGTGCATGGTCAAGCAATGCCCCCACAAGATTCCCCAGAACAACTGTCCGGGACTCCCCGGTGGCTCTCGCTCTGTCATCGAACGACGAGCACGGAACAGTTCGCGTGCTGCACCACCCGCGTCGACACGCTCCCGAGGAGGAACCGGTCAATGGCGCCCAGCCCTTTGGCCCCCATCACGATCAGATCGGCACGGTGCTTGGAGGCCACCTTCATGATCTTTTCAGCACGGTTCCCGAGCCGATACACGGGCTCGGCCGTAAATCCCGCCTGGATCAGCTTCTGCACACTCTGTTCGATAACTTTGTGGCCTGCCTCCTTCAACCCCGGATGTTTGTTCCACGGCATCGACAATTTGATCGTGATAGGGGCCAAAGGGTTGGACGCCATAACATGGATCACGCTCACATGAATCGGCACGCGCCCGCCCTTACCCGTCGAACGATTCGGCTGAAACTTGGTCAGCACAAACTCAAGCGCGTGGGCCGATGCGTCCGATCCATCGGTCGCCAAGGCGATCCGCCGCAACGGGACCGCCTCGCCTTTGACGACGAGCACAGGGCAGGTTGCATGATGGATGAGCTTCGTCGACACGCTGCCGAGCATGAAACGGTCCAGGGCGTCGAGGCCTTGACTGCCCACCACCAGGAGCCCGTCCCGTTTCGGCGCGCGTTTCAAAATCACCGGTGCAATCGCCCCTTGCTCCTTGCGGACTGTGCCCTTGAGCTTCAGCGCCGCTAACTGCTGTG
>JANYEF010000161.1 GCA_025363325.1 Nitrospira sp.
GGTGGCCGGACGGTCCGTAACGGTTGCGCTGTCCGGTATTGGCGGCGACGAACTCTTCGGCGGCTATCCTCGCTATCTTGGTCTGCGCGCGGCGGCTCAGTATGCGGCGCTTCCTGTGGCGATGCGCTCATGGATCGCGTCTCGTGCCGCCTCCTGTCTGCCAGATGGTTCAGGAGGCCGCAACGTTCGTGGCCGCATCAAACGGTTTTTGCGGGATGGCTATCGTCCGTTGGACGAGCAATACCTCCGCTGGACGACGTTTCAGCCGTCTGGATGGGACGCGCCGCGATTTGCCGATGGACTCCGTTCTGCTGTGGCCGATAGCCCGGCGCTTCGCAATGTTCGGAGCCTCTTTGGCCAATGGCCTTCACCAGAGCCGGCCGACCGAGCAATGGGCGTTGATCTACAAACTTATTTGCCGGACGATCTGTTACGGATGGGCGATCGGATGAGCATGGTCCATTCGCTCGAACTTCGTGTCCCCTTCTGCGACCACCATCTGCTGGCCTTCGCCTGCTCATTACCGGCAGCGACCAGATTACAAGGCTGGAAGTTAAAGGGATTTATGAGGTCAGCGTTGCAAGGTATTTTGCCTAAAAGCATTATCTCTGGCCCTAAAAAAGGCTTTATGCTGCCCATCGGACGATGGTTACGAGAGGATCTGCGCGAGATGAGTCGGGACTTGCTCTCCGATGAGGCGATCCGCCGGCGAGGCTATGTCACTCCTGCCTATGTGCAGTGGCTGCTCGCAGAGCACGACAGTGGCCGGCGGAATTTCACGGATCAACTCTATGCGCTCATGGTGTTGGAACTGTGGCACCAGCAGATGGCGCAGCCTGTTTCCAGCCATTCGATGAGAGTGGGCGTGGCATGAACGTCGTCCTGCTCGCAGAAGTCACGGTCGAACGGGTGATCGGTGGCGCCGAGCGAGTTCTCCGGCAGCAGGCGTTGGGGCTCGCCAAGCTGGGTCATCATGTGCGCGTGATCGCGCGGGCTCCCTTCGAGTCTGCCGAGGCCACCTTATCGATTGGAACCGTGACCGAACGGCGGTATCCTGTGACGCGAACCAGCGAGCCGGCCTTTGTCTGGTCTTCGGTGCAGAATTCCCTTCGGGCGTTTGATCTGACGCGGCAGACTAGTCCTATCGATGTCGCCATGATTCATCAGTCACTGGCTGGACTGGGTCCGATCTTGTCCCGCTATCGATCCGTCAGCCACTGGGTCTACGTGTGTCACTCGTTGGCACATGAGGAGTACCTGACCAGAGCAGAGCGGGCATCAACGACGCTAGAATGGGTCAGGCGGCGGCTGAGCGTGCGCGCCCGGCGTTGGATCGAACGAATGGTGATGCGCCGCTGTCATCATGTGATCGTCTTGAGCGAATTCATGAAGCAACAAGTGATGGTCGCCCACGGAATCGCATCGAGGCACATCACCGTGGTTCCCGGCGCAGCAGATCTAGCCACATTCTATCCGGCACAGGATCGGAACGAGGTCAGGCGAGAGCTCAAATTGCCGGAGGGCCGTACGCTGTTGTTCACGGTTCGCAATCTAGTCCCGCGCATGGGGTTGGAACATCTTCTCGATGCCATGACGATGCTTGGGGAGGAGCAGCGGAATCTATTGCTCCTGATCGGCGGGGAGGGCCCACTGCGCCCGCGATTGGAGGAGTTGATTCACAGTAAGGGGTTACAAGACTCAGTGGAGTTGCTCGGATTTGTGCCGGAGGAGCAATTGGCAAAGTACTACCAGGCCTCTGACTTGGTGGTGATGCCGACGTTGCAACTCGAAGGATTCGGCTTGGTGACGGTCGAGTCGCTGGCCTGCGGCACGCCGGTGATGGGGACGCCGGTCGGCGCGATTCCAGAAGTGTTGAGCACGGTTGATCCGATGCTGGTGACGGAAGGGACAGACGGAGTATCTCTCGCACATACATTACGATCGCTGCTGAAGCGCTTTCGTGATCAACCAGGTGAACGAGAGCGTATCTCAAAGAAAGGTCGTGAGGTTGTGGAACGGCGGTACAACTGGGTGGCGCATACGGCTGATCTGGATCGTCTCTTCGTGAGCCTGTCGAAGGACAGACAGGCTGTGCCGCATCAGTCAGCCGGGGCGCGGAAGGTGATCCATGTGATTACGCGCCTCGACTATGGTGGGTCGGCGCAGAATACGATGCTGACCGCCCTCGGCCATGACCGTGAGCAGTTCGAGCCGCTCGTGGTCGCCGGGTATCCAGGTGGTTGGGATGCGCAAGGCGGGCAGGCAGCAACCGAAGAGAATTGCCGGCGACTCGAAAATGCCGCAGTTCGTTGGATGATACTTCCTTCGCTAACGCGAGAGGTCAATCCGTTCAAGGATGCGCAGGCCCTGTGGCAATTGATTCGCCTCTTCCGGCAAGAGCGTCCGGCATTGGTCCATACCCATACATCGAAGGCCGGTGTGTTAGGGCGAGTGGCGGCCTGGATCGCGAAGGTGCCAGTCATCGTCCACACGCCGCACGGCCATGTGTTCTACGGGCACTTCGGTCCAATCCGATCCTGGCTGTTTCTTCAGATCGAACGGGTGCTGAGTGCGATCACGGATCGACTGATTGCGCTGACGGACGCGGAACGACAGGATCATCTCGATCGCGATGTCGGTAAAGCCGACCGGTTTGCCGTGGTACCGAGCGGGATCGATCGCGAGCGGTTTGGACGGGCGAGGGTTCAGGGGAAACAACAGCCGGATTGGTTTGGCTGTCCACCGGATGCGCTGGTCG
The DNA here is from genome assembly GCA_025363325.1 of Nitrospira sp. GTDB lineage: Bacteria > Nitrospirota > Nitrospiria > Nitrospirales > Nitrospiraceae > Palsa-1315. The sequence continues at coordinate 2,759 of JANYEF010000161.1, forward strand.
TCGGATCGGTCGGGTGGCTCACCGATATTAAAGGCCATGAATACCTGATCGAGGCCGTTGCTAAATTGAAACAGGACTTTCCCTCCCTCCATCTCGTGATCATCGGGAGTGGAGATCGGCATGACGCACTCATTCAGCAAGCGGAGTTGGCCGGTCTCCGTGATGCCGTGCATCTCTTGGGTCACAGGGACGACATCGAGGCCTGTCTCGCTGGGATGGATCTGTTCGTCTTGCCTTCGCTCAATGAAGGGATGGGGCGTGCGTTGATCGAGGCCATGGCCGCCGGACTACCGGTGATTGCCTCCCGCGTCGGTGGGATTCCATCCGTGATCGATCACGAGCGAACCGGTTTGCTGGTGCCACCTGGTGATGCCGGTGCGTTGGCGGATGCGTTGCGTAGATTGCTTGATCGACCGGAGTGGGCGACACAGTTAGGCGTGGCGGCGAGCCGTAGCGTGGACAGCCGATATGGGTCGGTCTCCATGGTCCACGCAATCGAATCAATCTTTGCCGAGGCGCTGAGTGTTCGTGGGTAAGCAAGGCGGTCAGATGAGAGATGCGCTGCGACCGATCCTAGCATTCGTAACGGCGGTGTTGTGCCTGTGCTTCATTGTTGTGCGCGCACAGGCGTCGGATGATCGGCAGCAGCTACTGGCGACGATGCACGTCCATAGTACAGCCAGCACCGGTGAATTGACCGTTGAGGCGCTGGCCGAACGGGCAGAACAGCTCGGCCTGGATGTGCTGATTCTGACCGACAACTTTTCTCTACGCTATGAATATGGACTCTGGCCCCTGCCTGGTCTCTTGAAACAACAGATTCATTTTCCATCTGTGCTGGAGTATGGAATCGAACGGTATGTGGACGAGATCGCGGCAGCGCAGAGCCATCATCCAAAGCTGATCATCCTGCCGGGTGTCGAGGTCGCCCCCTATTATTATTGGACCGGTTCGTTATGGGGACGCTCGTTGACGATGCATAATGCACAGCGAAATCTATTAGTATTCGGCCTGACCAAGCCGGAGGACTATCGATCCCTCCCTGCGAGTGGGAATCCTGGATCCTACTCGTTCGATTGGCGAGGGGCGGTGAATGGCGCGCCGATGTTGTTGGTTGTTCCCGCCGTCTGGCTATGGAGGCCGCTCCGTCGCCGTACCGATCGGCGATCGCTCCGGCGAACGATCGCCTGTACCCTGATCGTCCTTGCGGTGGCACTGGTGGCCAATGCCTGGCCTCTGAGTCAGCCTGCGTTCAGTTCCTATGACGACCGGCTGGGGTATCGTCCCTATCAGGCCCTCATCGATGATGTGAGGACCAAGGGCGGGCTTGTTTTTTGGTCGATGACAGAAGCGCGAGACTTTCATGAATATGCTGTTGGGCCATTGGGAACCGTGACCGTCAAGACGGAACCTCACCCTGAGGCGTTGTTGCAGACGACAGGGTATACCGGATTTGGCGGGCTCTATCAGGATGGGCGAACCATCATCAAGCCGGGTGAGCTATGGGATCGGTTGTTGCAATTGCCTGCACATGAGCAGCGACCGATCCCAGTGCTCATCGGGGAGCTGGCGTTTCATGGATTGAGCGATGCCGGGAAGGACCTCGATCGTCTTGTGACGGTGCTCTGGGTGAAAGAACGAACGGTTGCCGGCGTGCTGGAGGCGCTTCGAGCCGGTCACGCCTATGCGGTGGGTGATGGCGATCATCAGGTCCAGCTTCGACTCGATGAGTTTCGAGTGGTGTGCCAGGGCGGAACCAAATCGGCTTCGGTTGGCGATAGGCTCAATCCAGGCGGGGCGCGCGATCTCATGGTCCACCTTTCCGTCACGGCGACGGATCGCGGGCGCCATCCTGTGAAGGTGCGGGTGATTCGTTCCGGCCAGGTTCTGGCTCAGTTGGCAGGCGAGACACCATTTCGCGTCGACTGGCCCGACACAGCCGTGCCAATAGACGAGCGCACGACCTATCGCCTGGAAATCACCGGCAGCGGCGAGCTGTTGAGTAATCCGATCTTCGTCGAGGAAGTGATGGGTGATCGGTGATGAGTGATGCGAGGCGACTAGGGCATAAGAGAGAATCTGCGCAGTTCCGTACTCATCACCCATCACTCATCACCGATCACTGAGTGTATGCGCGTCACGATTCATCAACCGCAGTTTTTGCCCTGGCTTGGGTATCTGGACAAGATCGATCAAGCGGATCTGTTCATCGCCTTGGATTCGGTGCAGTTTAAGAAGAACGAGTGGCAAAATCGCAATCGGATCAGAACTGCGGACGGCTGCCAATGGATCACCGTGCCGGTCCTCCACCACTTTGGTCAACTGCTGAAAGATGTTCGAATCAATCAGTCCGTGACCTGGCGGAGTCAGCACTTGCGCGCCGTCGAGATGCATTATGCGCGGGCGCCATTCCGCGAGCGCTATCTGCCGGAGTTGCGCAGCCTCTATGAGGCGCCATGGGAACAGTTGCACGACCTGAATATGGCGGTGATTCGCTGGCTGCTCAAGGCCTTTGGGATTGTGACGCCCGTTCGTTGTGCGTCGGAGTGGGAGGCGCGCGAAGAGCCCACCAACCGGTTGATCGATCTGTGCCATGCCGTCGGAGCCTCGGGGTATCTCTCCGGTCCAGGCGGGGAGCAGTATCTGGACATCGCGCGGTTCGAATCGTCCGGATTGCGGCTGGAGATTCAACAGTTCCAACATCCGATGTATCGGCAAGTCTATGAACCATTCATGCCGGCAATGTCGGCCATCGATCTGTTGTTCTGTTGCGGCCCGGAAGCGCTGACGCGATTGCGGGAGGCACGGGCGGGACAGAAGGTGGTCACGGCGGGCTAATACTGAGTAAGGGGGATGAAATGGCGAACGAACGTAGAGTGCCAATGCGGATCCTGGCAATTGGCGCCCATCCGGACGATATTGAGGCCGGGTGCGGTGGCACGCTACTCAAGTATGCGCAAAAGGGGCATCGTATTTTTCTGATGGTAATGACGGCCGGCGATAAGGGGGGCTCGGGCGGCGTGCGCAAGCGTGAGCAGGAGCAATCGGCGAAACAATTACGGGCCGAAAAGATTTTCTGGGGCGGTTATGAGGACACAGCGGTTCCGATGGGGCGCGAATTGATTCAGGAGATCGAAGAGGTGGTAAAGGAAGTTGAGCCGCATTTTATTTTTTCGCATTATCACGACGACACCCATCAGGACCATCGGAATCTCGCGATGAGTACAATTACCGCGACCCGCTATACCAAGAACGTGTTGTTTTACGAAGGACCGACAACCCAGAACTTCTCGCCGACCGTCTTTGTCGATATTGACCAGGTGGTCGAGGAGAAGGTCAAATCGATCGAAGCCCACGCATCGCAGGTAAAAAAGACCAACATCGAAGATCTGAGCATCGTGGATGTGATTCGGGCCGGCGCGCATTTCCGAGGCATCCAGGGTCGGGTGAAAAACGCAGAAGGCTTTGTTCCTCTGCGATTGTTTATTAATATCGGCCTATGACAACTGTGGCGACAATCATTCCCCACTCGCGGCCAGCGATCGACCAGGAGGACTTGCGAGCGACGGCTGAGGTCCTTCGTTCAGGGCAGATTGCCCAGGGGCCCTGGGTCGAGCGATTCGAGCGGGACATGGCAGCGTTCATTGGCTTACAGGGCGGCGTGGCCGTCAGTTCGGGAACTGCGGCGCTCGAACTGGCCCTGCGGGCGCTCAGGATTGGGGCCGGTGACGAAGTTATCATGCCCAGTTATGTCTGTTCGGCGCCGTGGCTCGCGACGCAGCGAGTTGGAGCAGAGGCCCGGCTCGTCGACATCGACCTGAATACCTTCAACATCGATCCAATCGCAGCCTGCCAAGCGGTGACGACGAAGACTCGCGCGATCGTTGTCCCGCATCTGTTCGGCTTGCCGGCCGATCTGACGGCACTTGAACAGATCGGGATTCCGCTGATTGAGGATTGCGCGCAAACGCTAGGGGTGACGGAGCAGGGTCGCCTTGTCGGC
>JANYEF010000234.1 GCA_025363325.1 Nitrospira sp.
GGCAACGAGGGAAAGATCGAAATCGCAATCCTTTGATTGTCAACCCATTCCATCGTGAAGCTCGGAGCCTGCCGGGCTAAACTCAAGGCCCGGGAGCTTTCTTCGTCGACGTGATACGGAATATGGACGACGAGATGCATCGTGGCTCCCGGAGATCTTCTTGCGCTCACATGCGGTTTCGCTGACCTGCACTCACCGACCCGAGACATCGTCCTGTTGAATACGCGCTCCGCGGTCGCCTTCCTTTACGGCACAAGCTCTGACACCGTCGTGCCTGCCGTTTCCTGGACATCCCGCGCGCAACGGAATCCCATCCAGTTGATCTTCGTATTCGGATCAGTCCCGTTTCGCATCGCGACCCGCATGGTCGTCGTGCTGTCCATCCATCCACCACCTCGAAAGGCTTTCTGGGTTCCAGTCTCCGGGCCTTTGGGGTTCCGATCCGGCGCCGTTTTGTAATAGTCCTGGTCGTACCAGTCCGCTACCCATTCGGAGACATTCCCGATCGACTGATAGAGCCCGTAGGGGCTCACGGCATTCTCATACTTATCGACCGAAATAATCGGTGGGTAGAGCAGCAACCGTTCTGGACGATCCCGCACCGGACCTGAAAGCCCGGTCCTTCCAAAATTCGCTCTGCTCGGCCCCGCATATTCCTTGCCCCAGGGAAAGAGCCGCCCGTCCACCCCGCGCGCTGCTTTCTCCCATTCCGCTTCCGTCGGCAGCCGCTTCCCCGCCCATTTGCAGTAGGCATCGGCGTCATACCAGGACACGTGCATGATGGGATGGTGCGCCATCGGCTCCTGGAAGTTTCCCCCGTCATACCGCCAATCCAGTTGAGGTGGGCGGTTCGTGGCGAGCACGAACTTGAGATACTCCAGCGCCGTGGCTTCGTACTTGCCGATCTCGAAGGCATCCAGATAGACGCGCCGCTGCGGCGTCTCGCCGCGATAGGCGAGCCGGTCCGTCTTCTTATCGCTGCCCATCACAAACTCACCGGCCGGCACGAGGACCATGTCATCCTTGGCTTTCCACTTGGCCACGCGTTCTGCGGCGATCTTTTTACCTGCCTCAGTCCACTCCATCGTCACGTCCTGCGTATCAAGCCCCCAGGCGACGTTCGCGATCACCAAGGTGACCGCCACCGCAATGACCGAGTTCACCACACGATTGACTATCACCAATTTCTCCACTTGCGTCGTACTCATGATCCGGCCTCCTAAGTCACAGGTTAACGGCTAGAGGCAAGAGGCAAGGGAGAGACAGACTCCGCCCTCTCGCCTTTCGCCTCTAGCCCCTTGCCTACTGCTGATTTGGCACATCGCAATCCCGTCAAATAACTTTTCCTATCCGGCGCACCGGCATTGCGCCCAGCGGAGCGTGCGACCTCCGGATCTTCATTCCAGGAGCCACCGCGGAACACTTTGAGCTCGCCGGCAGCCGGCCCCGTCGGATTGTCCGACAGGTTGCGCTGGTAGTATTCGGAGTCGAACCAATCCGACACCCATTCACTGACGTTGCCCGCCATCTGATAGATCCCGTAAGGGCTGATGCCCCTGTCGTACCGATTCACGTTAGCTAGGGGCGGATACTTAAACCCGCGTTTCGAGCCCGGATGCGCGATATTGCTTTTTTGCCACCCGGCTGGTTCATTGCCCCATGGAAAGACCCGCCCGTCCTCCCCTCGCGCGGCTTTTTCCCATTCCGCTTCGGTCGGAAGCCGTTTCCCAACCCACCGGCAATAGGAAGTGGCTTCTTCCCAGCTCACCCCGATGACCGGATGCGACGCCATCTTTTCGAGAAACGGATCCTGCATCCAAAACGGAGGCCAGGCCGTGCCTGTGGCCAACACGAATCGGAGATAGTGGACGTTGGTGACTTCATACCGGTCGATTTCAAAGGCATTGAGGGAAACGGGCCGTTGCGGCTGCTCCTGAGGTCCGGCTGCGCGATCCACCTTGGGATCGCTGCCCATCAAAAACGCTCCTCCCGGCACAGGGACCATCCCCTCGGGAACATCCAGCAACGCCAACCGTTCCAACTCCCAGGGTTGCGCCCAGGGGTCGTGCTTGGGTGTTAAATGATCGGCATGCACCTCGCTGCTCGACACAAGACCCCACGCCAGCAGACCCGTTGCCAGGGCTACCCCGATTCGCCGCGCCATGATGTCGCCGGGCCGTGCCATTCGTAATCCGTCGTTCCTCTTTCCTGCGACTCCTGTCCCTCTTCTAAGAAAACGGGGGAGCCACACCTGACGCGCAGCTCCCCCGTTTTAACCGACCGAATACCGCTCTCGACTACTTCATCGCCGTCGGAATCGCGTGAGGCTCGGACTGCACATCCGCACGCTTGGCACCCATTCCCTGACTCCCCAGCGGTTGGATCCGTGAGTCACCGACAGGCAACACACGGAGGTAGCCCCATTGTCCTGACTGTGTGTAGGGCAGCCGCGCATTGGACCACACGAAATCCCCCACCTGACGATACGGGCCGCCCGCACCGCCACGGATGAAGACATCGAGGATCTCGGACCCGGCGTACTCCACCACGCTGATCATATCGGCACCGGGCATGTAGGGCTCGATCGGCCATTCATGGCCTTCGACCCCGAACATCCCGTTCTGTTCGCTGTTCGCGCCGATCACGTGGATGCGAACCGCGTCGCCGGCATGCGCCTCGATCAGAGGCGTCACCGGATCTTCGGGCTTGTCCACGACGCAGGGCTGGAAAATCTTGCCCAGCGAGCAGCCTTGCTCCTCACGGAACTTGTACGGTTCCGCGCGATAGTTGACAGACGTCAACCCTGCCACGTTTTGCACGTAGGGCATGAACGCGGTCCCGATGATGTTGTCCTCATCCTGGAAGAAGAGGGCCACATCTCGGTAGCTCCGCTTCCCGACGTTCTCCGGCAGGCTGACATCGACAATGACATCAGCACGCCACGAATTCTTCTGCGAGATATCGGCCCCCGTGACAGGGTCCCGATACTGGGAACCCTTCGGACCGATGACCACCGCTCCATACAATCCGTTCCTCGGATTGACGACGATGTTCCCACCGTCCCACACCAGCGATGTCGTTTCCTTGTTGGAAGGATGCGCGTAGTAGGTGTAGGTGCGGCTTTCGCCGGGCGCAATCGTCTGATCGCCGGGATTGTTCCCGACGTTCAGGCCCATGCTGTCTTTCGGATCGAAAGCCAGGCCCGGCGCAAAGAAGGACGCCCGGCTTGCCTTCATCTTGTTTTTCAGATTGACCTTGATGCAGTCGCCCAGATTGGCACGCAACGTGAGCGGATTCGGCATCACATTACCCACTACCGTGGTCGCTTCCTCTTCAAGCGCGTAGATCTTGCCTTCCGGCACCGTCATTTCGATCTTGCGCTCGAAGTCCACCTCGATCACATCCGGCGCTTTCGGGTGGAGCTTCAACGGACGGTCCAGCGACACGACGTTGAAACTCTTCACCGGGGCATCGGACGGACAGACGGAACTCGGCGTCGCAGGAATCCCGAGAGGATTAGTCCCCCTGGGCAGCGGCTTTAGATCCGCCGTTTCCTTGTCGAGCACGCGGATCAACCCCCATCCCCCTTCGGCGAAGTGCGACGTTCGGCCGTTGAAGTGGATGTAGTCGCCCGGCATGCCCTGGAATCCTCCGGCCTTCGTGACGAGGTCATACCGTTCGGCGATCCCGATGTGAATCGAGTTCTTCCGATTGGCATCTGCCGCATACCGTTCCGTGAGGAAGGTATGGCCTGAAATGGTCCAGACGTGGGACTCGTTCATCAGCTGGTGCAACAGACGGAACACCATGGTATCCCCTGTGTACGCCCGCAAGAGTGGCGTGCCAGGATCGCCATGGATCGCGCTGTTGAACAGCTGTGACGTATCCGGATTGTTGGACAGTCGTTGCGCAAACGGTGCCGCGCGGAAGTTGAAGCCGCTGCCGGTCGTATGCGTCCCGCCGTTGATGTATTTGTTCGGCGCGGCCATGATCTTTTCCGGCATCTGGAAGGACACGGTCTTGCCGGCTTCCAACGCCACTTCGATGGGCTGCCCTGGGGGGTTGCCCGCCTCAATGGTGTTCACAGTGTGCGGAACGGTGTCGTGGATCGACACCATCAACTCACGGAAACTTCCACTCACGCCGGCTCCGATCGGCTCGTTGCTATGAATATCGGCAATGGGACCGCTGTACACCAGCTTGCCGTTCTTCGGATCGTGATAGGTGGATCCGAACGGTTCCACGATCGTCACGCCGAAACCGCCATGCGGCCAGGTCGTTGCGCCAAACGCATGGTCGTGCCAGAACACGGTCCCCATGTCGACATCCACCCACCACCGATAGCGTACGAACTCCGGCGACGCGAGATCGCCCGCCGGGTGGTTCTGCTTCAACGGCTTGAAGAAGGTCACCACCTCGCCCTTGATGTCCTTGATACGAGCCACTTCCTGACAGCTCTTGTCCCGTGGCAATGAGGCCGCCGGATCGTTGCCCTTCTCCAAGCAGTCCATCCCGACCATCACTTCCGTGTTCACATGGAACGGCGTGGCACCAGGCGCCATCTGAATCTTGATCGACGCGGCACCCGCTTTCGCGGCGTCTTTCAGCTTCGCCA
>JANYEF010000250.1 GCA_025363325.1 Nitrospira sp.
CTTGGACAACGTGAATATTACAACGACAGGCGGCAACACGGCGCCAGTCGCCAACGCGGGGCCGGATCAGTCGGTGCAGGTGGGGACCATGGTCACCCTGAACGGCAGCAGCTCGACGGATGCGGATCGGAGCCTCTTAACCTATGATTGGTCATTTGTCTCTATGCCGGCGGGCAGTTCGGCAACATTGTCGAATCCAACTGCAGCCGCGCCGTCCTTTGTGGCCGACAAGGCGGGTCCCTACGTGGTCCAACTCGTCGTCAACGACGGCACGGTGAATAGCACGCCGGATACCGCGACGATTGCGGCAGCGGCAGGTAATACCGCACCGGTAGCCAATGCGGGACCGGAGCAGGCCGTAGCGGTCGGCGCCTCGGTCATCCTGGATGGCAGCGCCTCGCGCGATGTCGATAGGGACGGCTTGACCTACCAATGGGCGTTGACAACCAAACCGGCGGGAAGTACCGCGACGCTCAGCAATTCCACCACGGCCATGCCGAACTTTGTCGCCGATATGGCAGGCCAATATGTCGGCCAACTGATCGTCAACGACGGCAGGGTGAGCAGCGCGCCGGACACCGTCATGATCATGGCGGGAGTCGGCAATACTGCGCCGGTGGCCAATGCCGGACCGGATCAGATCGTGGCAATCGGCACGACCGTCGTGCTGGATGGCACGGCCTCGCGCGATGCTGATGGGAACGCCTTGGTCTGGAAATGGGCCTTGACGGCCAAACCGACCGGGAGCGCCGCGGTACTGTCCGATCCCACGGCGGCCAGACCACCCTTCATTGTGGACATGAGTGGAGAATACGTCGCTCAGCTCATCGTCAATGACGGGAAGCTCGACAGTCGCCCCGCGACGGTCATGATCAAGACGATGGCCATGCCGCCGGCACGTGGGATCTATATTAGCAGGGCACGATGGAATGCTGAATCAGGAAAACTCCTGGTAGCAGGCCGGGCACCCAACGAGGCCACCGTCAACATTCTCGACGCCGATACGGGCGCGCAGATCGCGACAGGTGAAACCGGGCGCAATGGCCGGTTTAGACTGTATGTGAGTGCCCAGGTCGCACCCTGTGCGCTTGTCGCCAAAGCCAATGGGTTGACGAGCCTCCGGACTCCGGTGGCTGGCGCCCCTGCTGCTTGTGGCAACATCAAGCCGCCCATGGACAACGACAAGGAGCACGAGAAGGAAAAGGAGAAAGAGCACGTGAAGGAGACAGACAAAGAGCGCGACCACACATCACTCTCGGGGCAAGACCGAAAGCGTGGTGGAAGCTCACTCTTGAAGCGGAGCAGGCAGAATCGGTAACTCACCGTCTGCAAGGTCCTTGAGGGAAATCGAAGAGGGTGTGGGCTCACACCCTCTTCGATCGGACCTGGGAGAAGGATGTGAATCCAGACAAGAAGATCTCCCGTAGAGGGTGGTAAGGTGCAGTGTTCATTCAACTGGTTCAAACAAACAAGGAGGCCATGATGCATGTGATGAGACGTATCGGGTTCATGGGATTAGGGATCGCGTTAGTGGGCTGTCTCAGCGGAGCACCAGTCTTCGCAGCGGATAAACCACCAATAGAGGATGGGTCGAAGATTATGATCACGTCGCCCAAGGCCGGGGACAAGGTCAGCGACAGCTTTGAACTGAAGTATGAGTTGACCAAGGGCTCCCAGGCTGCACATGCCCACGTGTTCTTGGACGATCAGTATCAGAAGGGCTTTTCTGGGGCGTTCAAGGGCCTGAGCAAGGGGACGCACCAGATCACCGTGAAAGGTGCCACGAAGGACCACGACCTTGTCTCGGCCACCCATTCCATCACCGTCGACGTGCAATAGCGCTGCAATCGGCCATTGTCAAAGCGCACCAGGGCCTCTTGTGAAAGAGGCCCTGGTGCGCCGGGTTTCACACACCACTTCGAAGATTAAGCCTCACCTCAGATCTTGCAATCCAACATCGTGCGCGGAAAATGTATATCGCCCTCGTTGCGCGGAGCAACGCGCCATCTCCGTGCGATCCCCTCGCCACCCTCTTCAGCGAGAAAAACTCTCATTGTTTCGAGCAGCAGCGGTTCCCGCATCGAGAATGGAACTGGTGTGGCGCGAAAAATCCAATCGCCGGTGGGGATGTGAACAATTGTGTGACCTCTCTCCCTAACAGTTCTAGGATTTACATCTTCGTTCAGGTACGAAAGCACGAACGGTAGCAGGAATTACTCCTCAAAGTATCCCTATCCGCATTTTCGATGTCGCCCCGTCCTCGTTCTCGCAAAAATCAGGGTGCTGTACAAAATTGGCAATATAGATACAACAGAGCGTACAGAGTTGTACGTATAAGTAGTTCCCACAGTCTAAAGCATTGATATTGCGATGCTGTGATGCTGGACCGCAAATTGCTATTCCCTCGTACAAGTTCATTCACATTACGAGGGAGGAAATGATTATGGATTGTCCGAAGTGCAAAGGGTTGATGATGTTGGAACGATTCTCGGACTTCTTCTTGGCATTCTATGCCTGGAAATGTATCAATTGCGGAGCGGTCATCGATCGGACGATCTCCAATAACCGGAGAAACAGCCTCGCCGCCATAGCCGCGAAAGAAGTTGAACCGGCCACCGTGTAACACAGGGGTTAGTGAGCACAGGAGTTCCGGTACCGCACATGTCGGTTTTGCCAATGAGCGGACCGGAGCTCTTGGAAACGTTCCAGGCAGCAAATGCCTTCGGACTACCTCCTTCAATCTGCACTCAATAATCGTTCATCGATTCTCACGGTCTTTTCTCTCCTGCCCAGTACCATCTCGCACTGATCCGAACAGACTTTTAACTTGGCAGGGCGAAGGTCTGAGCGCGGCGTCGTAACCGATACCAGGAACCCACTCGCCTCGTTTCATTTGCGTATGGTTTCTCTGTCGCCTTCGGAATGGCTTTGGTGCGGTATATCTGGGCGACGTGAGAAATCTCATTTTCGCAACGCGCGGCACTCTAGTTTTTTCCGTACAATCGGATGGTGTCTCGACCAGTTCCAGCGGTATGATGATGGGACATCGATGCTGCTGATGGAGTGATACGACGTCTGCGATGCTAGTGCGCTCGAAGGGGGAGAACCGCAATGACGCATGAAGACCGGCCTGCAGAGCCTCTCCTTTCACGCCGTGAAGTTGTGACATTTCTCGATGCCACGGGTATGGCCTGGCTAATGGCCGGTAGTCTAACCCCCAAGCAGGCTGTTGCTGGCACGCTTGGACCTTCATGTGTGGTCCGACCAGAGCAAACTGAAGGTCCGTATTTTGTCGACGAGCGCTTGAATCGCTCCGACATTCGTTCAGATCCAACCGACGGGCGAGTGAAGTCCGGTACGCCACTGGCTCTGACGCTACTGGTCTCGCGTCTCAACGCCGGAGGTTGTCAGCCGCTGCCGGGCGCTCAGGTGGACATCTGGCACTGTGATGCGCAGGGCGTCTACTCGGATGTTCAGGATCCTGAGTTCAACACCATCGGCCAGAAGTTTTTACGTGGCTACCAGATCACCGACGCGCGCGGCGAGGCCCGGTTCGTTACTGTGTACCCTGGCTGGTATCCTGGCCGGACGGTGCATATGCACTTCAAGATTCGCACCGCACTCGTGGCCCGGCGGAGCTTCGAGTTCACGTCGCAATTGTACTTCGACGATGGGCTGACGGATCGCGTCCATGCCGCTCCGCCGTATGCCGCGAAAGGACCGCGCACCGCACGAAATCAGCATGATTGGTTCTTCCGGCGTGGTGGCGATCAACTCATGCTGGCTCCGACGTCGGCGGCTGACGGCTATGCGGCATCATTCGCGATCGGCCTGCAGCTTCCTTGAACAGCCATGTGCGCGCAGCATCCTGCTTTTGATCAGCCAACGCTCCCTGTCCCTTGTAGTTGACACTGCCCTCTCTGAACCGTAGCCTCGGCTCTTCACTCGCTGCGGCCTTGCTGTGGACAAGGCGCGTCCCAAGACGAAGAAGCTGTCTTGGCAGACTCAGGGCGGGCGGGTGAAATAACTGCCAGGGTTGGGCGGGTCAGAAGTCTGGGCTTCTTGAGCACCTGGGGGACTGTTCTCCTGTTGTGCCACAGGTGC
>JANYEF010000283.1 GCA_025363325.1 Nitrospira sp.
CCAACCTGTGTGATGTGGTCTGGAACAATGAGAGCAAGGATTGTTTGAAAGTGATCCCGTACTAAGGCGGGCCATGGACGTCGGTGGGCTGGCCCCGTGCTCCGGATGCCGGAGAGCGGGGCTGGCCAAACGATCAGCTAGGGTAAAGGGGAGGACAGTATGGACCTGATCATCTTGGTGATAATGGCAGTGGTGACGCTAGGCTTTTGGGCAAGCGCCGCGCGAAGGAAAATGGCTGTAGCGGTGCGACAGCAGGCCGAATTGGGTCGGCCTCGTGTCAAGTAACGAACATTCAGTTGACCCTTGTGATCGCTATCGAGGGTTCCAGTGGAATCGAATGGGAGACCAGACAATCCTCCACCCTCCACTTCGCAAGCCGGCGAAGGCATCTGCATGCGTTGCGGAGGGTTGATGGTCACGGAGTATTACCTGGACCTCCAGGACGACACTGGTCAAATCGGCATCATGGGTTTGCGTTGTACCAGTTGTGGCGAGGTCATCGACCCGGTCATTCTTCGGAATCGACTGAACCCGACGCCGAATCTTTTGCACGTTGTGAAGCAGCGAAAATATGCACAACGGCTAGATCAGGGTGAGTCAGATAGCCAAGATCGGAACGGCCATGGGGGCGACAGGCAGCCGGGCGACTAGCCACTTGCCGGTTCCGCGCGGTAGACTTGAAAAGGAAATGAAGCCATGCACATTGTTGTGACCGGCGGAACGGGGTTCATCGGTCGGCCCTTATGTGTCTCGCTCTGTCAGGAGGGGCATCGAGTCACGCTCCTCACGAGAAGAAGAGAAGAGGCGCAACGGTCGTGTGGCTCAACCGTCACAGCCGTCGAGTGGAATGGCCGGGAGGCAGGAGCCTGGGAGCACTGTCTCGACGGTGCCGATGCCGTCATCAATCTTGCCGGTGCGCCGATTGCCGATGCCCACTGGACCAATGCCTACAAGCGACTCCTCACTGAAAGCCGGGTCCTCACCACTCGTCTACTGGTAGAAGCCCTGTCCCGCCAGTCCTCGAAACCACGCACGCTGATCAGCGCCTCCGGTATCGGCTACTACGGGGCCAGTGACGATCGTATGTTGGATGAGGGCGCCGCGCGCGGCGAAGGCTTTCTGGCCGATCTTTGTCTCGCGTGGGAGGCGGAGGCGCTGCGGGCTGCGGAGTTCGGTGTGCGAGTCGTCATGTTGCGAACCGGAATGGTGCTCGAACAAGACGGTGGTGCCTTGCCGAAAATGCTGTTGCCGTTCCGGCTCTTCGCTGGCGGCCCGATCATGCCGGGAACTCAGTGGGTGTCGTGGATCCATCGGCGTGATCACATCGGTCTGATCCAGTGGGCTCTCACGACGCCGAGCGTCTCTGGCCCCGTCAATTTTGTGGCGCCCGAACCTGTGACGATGAACCGGTTCTGTGAGGTGATCGGACGAGTCCTCCACCGACCGTCCTGGCTTCCTGTGCCGGGCTTCGCGTTGCACATGGCACTGGGTGAACTGGGGACGCTCATGACCACGGGGCAACGGGTCACTCCGGCGAAGGCGCTCGCCGGGGGATACATCTTTCGCTACCCGACGCTGGAGCAGGCCTTGCGGGCGATCATGACGAAAAAATGAAGGAGACTGTGCCATAGCCCCCAGCGATCGGTCTATCTGAATTCATTCGTGCTCGCGGGACTTTGTGTAATCGAAGTTGCACATCAATTGTAATTCACAAGGAGGTATTCACATGATGACCAAGAAAGTCAGCGTTACCACCACCGTACTGCTGAGCCTGTTGACCGTCGTGCTGTTTCAGATCTCAGGAAAGACTAGTGAGGTCAGGGCTGCTGAAGGTTACGACAAGCCAGAGAGTCAAGCCCAGCGGCCGCACGGAGACGATGTCGACTTGCCGGATGGTGTGATTGGCGTGTCGTTGGATGTCTGGGCGGAACGTGTTGGCGATCCGGCTTCGCTGTACGTGGACCATGTGAATCCGGAGGGGCCTGCGCAGCAAGCCGGCCTCAAGCACGGAGATGAAGTGGCGACGGTGAACGGTGCCGCAGTCAGTGGTAAGACCTATGAGCAGGTGATCAAGATGGTGCGCGGGGAAGCGGGCACCGCGGTGAAACTGGGCGTGAAGGAAGACGGGGGCGTGCGCGAGATTGCGATCACGCGTGTCTCCAGCGAACAACTCTATAAGGGAGAGATGGGATCACATGGTGTGATTGGCGTGTCGTTGCATGTTTGGGCGGAACATATCGGCGATCCCGCCTCGCTCTACGTGGCCCATGTGCATCCGGAAAGTCCTGCACAGCAAGCCGGTCTCAAGCACGGAGATGAAGTGGCGACGGTGAACGGTGCCGCAGTCAGCGGTAAGACCTATGAGCAGGTGATCAAGATGGTGCGCGGGGAAGCGGGCACTGCGGTGAAACTGGGCGTGAAGGGAGACGGAGGCCTGCGTGAGATTGCAATCATGCGTATCGCCAGCGAAAAACTCTATAAGGGTGAGATGGGATCACATGGTGTGCCGGCACGATAGCTGTGCATCATGATCGACGCCAGACGTTCACGTTAAATCACTTTCGATGAAGGTCAACGTGCGTTTGGCGATACACCTCAACCCTGCAAGATCCAAAACAGGAGGGTTCGGCCATGATGAGGCACGTGACAGGGGTAGGCGCTACGGTGCTTCTTCTCGTTGCTGCGCTCTACCACCCCGGCGTAGCAACGGCACATGGAACAGCGAGCGGGGAAGAAGACCCCTGCATGCGCCGGGTCGGTGAAAGATTAGTGCATTTCAGCGCCTACCAGCCGCAATACGAGCTGAAAGATCAATACTGCACGGACATTCCCAAGAAAGGCGGCACCTTCCTGGTCGTGGACCTCGTGGACCAGGAGCTGCGCAGCGAGCCGGTCGGTATGCGGATAGTGAAGGGTACCAATGAGGCAGAAGGTGAGATTGTGGCAGACGTGCGTCCAAGCTACCATCCGGACGGAGTACTCAGGGGCGAAGTCAGGCTGGACGAGGGTCTGTATACGGTCATCATTGCGTCGGAGAAGCAGAATCTTATGCGGCGCCCGCAGTATCTACTGCGTGTACAAATGACCGACTATCAGAAGATAGTGCGTTCCGCAGTGGGACCGCTGATAGGACTGCTGCTGTTTGCCTGGCTCGCGTACAAGCTCGTACGATCGAAGTGGCTGCAGAGTTGGCGCGCGGGAATTCCTCAGTGAAGTTCCAGCTGCTCTCGTTGGACGGTCACATGATTCAGTCGTCCTTCGACTTTGCAGTACAGGGTAACGTGCAAGAGCAATGATCGAGGTCATCGCGCCGCGTATCCGCTAGCTGACGCTTTGATCCTGTCCGATCGGGATTCATGGCCATGACGATGGTGCTTGTCGCGTATGTGACGTGGAAGCGAGTCATTTTTTTCGGATGAGGAGCCGGCAGCGAAGCACCACAACCCTGTATCGGAGGAGTTACACTGATGAGAGGAGTTGTCTGGCTCAGGCGGGATCTGCGGCTACAAGATCAGCCGGCACTCACTGCCGCCTGCGAAGATTGCGACGACGTCATTCCCCTCTTCGTATTCGACGATCCCCTCTTGCGCGTTCGGCAGTTCGGCTCGCCCTGTGTCACGTTCATGATCTCCTCTCTCGATGAACTCGCCGGTGTCCTGGCCACCAGAGGACTTGCCCTGCAGTGGCGCCGGGGAAGTCAAATCGAGGAGGTGCTCCGTTTCGTCACGGACGTCAAGGCCGATGCTATCTACTGGAATCGCGATTACGAGCCGGCGGCGATCCAGCGAGATCGGAAAGTCCAGCAGGCACTCATGACCCGTGGAGTGGTGGTCCACACGTTCAAGGACCATGTAATATTCGAGGCCGAAGAGATCAGAGGCTCGACGGGAGATCCGTTGCAGCGATACAGCGCCTATCGCGCCCGATGGTGGAACAAGTGGCACGCCGCGACACCGCCGCTCCTTCCTTCTCCCGCCAGGTTGCGGGGCCAGCGCGCCGGTGCCTCATCACTCCGGATTGCGCTGCCGATGGTGGAAGATCTCGGCTATCAGACAGTTCCCTTGTCGATCAAACCAGGAGAGAAGGAAGCGCAGCGACGGCTCCGCTGGTTTCTTAACGGTCCCGTCCATACATATGTTGAAGGACGGAATCTCCCCGCGATCGACGGGACATCCAAATTGTCTCCACACTTCCGGTTCGGGACTCTCTCGGTGAGAACCGCCGTGCATGCCGCCTTGGGCACGTTCGCGGCAGGCAGCCGCGTATCGCGAGCCGACGTGCTCACCTGGATCGATGAATTGATCTGGCGTGAGTTTTTCCAACAAATCTTGTCTGCGTTTCCGCAAGTGGCCTCCGGCCCGTTCCGAAGCAAGGTCGGATTGCCGAGACCCCGTCCGGCGGGAGCGGAGTGGAATCGACTCTATGCCGCCTGGTGTGAAGGGCAGACCGGTTATCCGTTGGTGGATGCAGGCATGCGGCAGCTGAACCAGACCGGGTGGATGCACAACCGCGTGCGGATGGTCGTGGCGTCGTTTCTCATCAAGGATCTCCGGATCGATTGGCAAAGCGGGGAGCGATATTTTATGCAGCAGCTCATCGACGCCGACCTTGCGGCTAATAACGGCAATTGGCAATGGGCCTCCTCGACCGGGACGGACTCCATGCCGGGGTATAGAATTTTCAATCCTATGCTGCAGAGCAGGAAATTCGATCCGGACGGCGTCTACATTCGGCAGTATGTCCCGGAGCTTGCGGCCGTTCCGAC
>JANYEF010000298.1 GCA_025363325.1 Nitrospira sp.
CGAAAGACGAGCAATTCTACGTTCGAGACACGGCCGTGCGCGTCCACTCCGACCATATAGGTCATCGGCTTGTGCTTGCCGATGGTATGCTGCACGAGGGCGTAGCCATCGACCTGGGTGCCGGTCTCGCCGATGTAGACATCAAAGGTATCTTCGGGAAATTTCCAGCCGATACGTTCCTCAATCGCCATCTTCTTTTCCGCGGGAACTCGCAGCAGTTCTTTTTTGATGCGCTCGGACTTTGGAAACATCAGTTTGACCGCTGCTTCCTCAGTGAGGAAGACCTCGGCCATCGACATTTCTTGTTCCGTCAGATAGCGCTTGATCTCACTGTCCCACACTCGCTCAGCCCAGACCATGGCTGGGGGCATGACGAAAGAGAGAGCCAGTGTGAGCGCAAATAATCGAATCATCATGCGGGAGCACAGCCCTTTTCTTTCAGCTTGGCGTTGAGCCGATCAACGGCGTCATTCGTCGTATCTTCCGATGGTTCTGTGGGCCACCACTTGGTGGCTTGCGAGGTGACGCCGCCGCGTGAATGCCATTGCTGTCTGGTTTCCAATATGCTCACAGAGGCCACGTCATTCATTCGTTTGACGGACACCGTCATGCGTGCGCGTTCTTTGTTGCCAAAGCCTTCCCGCCCAAAGATGCCAAAGGACCGCTCTGAGGTTGGTGGGACGTCCAGCCAGCTTGTCTCGATCAGTCCTTTCTCTTTATCGTAGGTCGCGATGGATTGTCCCTTCATGGTCTCGAGCGCGGCATCCCAGACGCTGTCATAGGAACACACAAAATATTGCTCTCGGCTCCCGCTCAGAGCGGCGCATCCGACAGAAAGGAGCGCGAGGACTACCAGGGCTATTCGAGGTGTAGGCATTGTGCAGACTGCTCTTTCTTACTCGTGGCGATCCCTCTCCGGTGGAAAGGGATCGCCTGTGTTCGGCTTAGAAATACGTCGCGGCTGAGATGACCAGAGCTCCGTCGTGAATTCGTTCCCCGCTGTTCGGGTTAAACGCCTTGGGCATATACTGATAGCTGACCTTGAAGACCGCATCTTCCACCGGGCGATAGTTCAGTCCGAATGAGATTTGCTCCAGTTGCCCCTGGCTCTCGGCGCGGTTGTCCATATTCAAGTTCACCCGGTCATAACGAACCACGGCAGTGAAGGTGGAGCCTTCTCCAAACCGCTTCGGCGAGAGTTTGTTCAGGAACGCCGGCATGAAGTGGTAGTTACCCTGGAGATAAAATCCCTGCATCCGTTGTGGGGGAGGTACCAGGGGATTAAACGAATTGAACTGCGGCCCTGTCAGAAGAGAGCCTGGAGCATTGCCCAGAGTATTGCCAATAATTGCACGGGAGTTTCCCCTCGCATAAGCCCACGCTGCTTCGCCGATGATCTCAAACGGCCCCCTTTGGAGCGTCCAGTCAACTGCCGTGATGCTCAGGGGGTTATAGCTGGTAGGAGATTGATTGCCGTAATAGCTCGATCCGGCGACTTCTACGCCGAGCATCGGGCTAAAGGCCACACGACCTGAGACCGCTTTGCCGTTATTGATGTCAAGTCCGTCTTCGGACGCGCATTTCCGTTGGCGGGTGTCTTTTGTGCCGTTTCCCTCACTGACGCGCGGGGAGCCGTCAGTGTTATACCCACAAGGACCAGTCGTCACGTAGAATTCATAGTCGAGCTTACTGGTTCGCCCTGGGTAGAGGGTGCCATAGAAGCCCGCGCCTGTCTCGGCCATGGTTGATGGAATCACGAACTGGCTCACAAGCGGGCGGTCTGTCAAGTCGTTCAACGGCGAGTCGTGAAGCAAGTTAAATTTTCCAATCGGGATGAGCAGAATACCAGCGCGAATATTGAATGGTTCATTGACGAGATAGTCGATATGAGCAAACTCCAAGCTGATTTCGTTGTCACTGACCTCTCTAATCCCGTGCTCGATCTCAAGCTCAGCGGCAAACTTCACATGCTCGGTAATGTCCGCATAAATGAAGGGTATGAATCGTGTCTGGTCAAAGCCATTCGTCGTCCCGTTGCCAAAGCCCCCAGTTTCTATGACACCTTTTCTGTGTGAGCGGTATTGGATGTCAAAGTAGCCGCCGAGGATGGCTTTTGGTGCGGTTACGAACGGCTTGGCGTAGACCAATCGGCCTGACCCGGATGAACTAAAAGACAAAGCTGGTTGTGTTTCAGCGCGCCGCTCTCTTCCGACCTCAGGCAGGGCACCGATACCGGGTTCACTCTGTGGGGCAACAGTGCTTTCTCGTCTTTCCGTGGCACCCTCGCGGCGCTCATATTCCTGCAGCCGCTTGGTGACGGCTTCATCCACTAACTTCTTAATGTCCTCCGGGGTCATGTTCTCAGCCCAAACCGAAGTAAACGGTAAAGCTGCAATCACGAGAGCCCCGAGGATTGACCTGATCTTCATCGGTATCCTCCACGGTGAGTGAGATGGTTGAGGTCTGACTCGGGACTCACTGGTCTCTGGTCTTTTCTGAATAGACAACGATAGGTCGCGTTTCGGTGGACCGTTGGAATGCCTCCTTTTGTTGAGGGGTTGATCATGATGTGACCGTGTTCCATCCTTTGATGGAAGAGAAGGGGATGACAACAATGCGTTTGCAGCGCTTGCACTTGAGCTCCAATCCTTGCCCGTGCACCTTGGCGATCAGTTGACCGCACTCGCAGCGGGTCTCGCCGCAGTCGGCGGAGTGGCTCATACGAGACGTCGTGCTGACCATTGGGAGCGGCTTCCCTGTCTAAATGAAATTGAGAACGATTATTAATATCCCAATCGAGGGCTGATTGTCAAGTTTGATCGTGGACGCTCATTTGAGCGAGGGAGAAGTGCATTAGGATCTGTGGTGTCCTATAATCCGTCGCCTGTTTGGCGAATGAAGAGGAGCCCATGTATTGCAAGCTGCCGAATCATTTTTTTCCTGTACAGGCGAGCCTCCTGACACTGCTACTTAGCACCCTCTCTGGCTGCGTGGGGGTACCTACTGGCCAGGAATCGGCCGTTGTCACCAGGGCCCAGATGCAGATGGGCACGTTGGTCAAGATTACGGCGGTGGCGCGGAGTGGGGCTGTTGCGCAAGCTGCGGCGACTGCTGGCTTTGCTGAGATCCGCCGCCTGGAAGAGCTCCTGAGCACCTGGATTCCAACGAGCGAGCTTTCTCGTGTGAATGCTGCGGCGGGGGTCCTGCCGGTCCATGTGAGTCTCGAAACGTTGACGGTCGTCCAACGCGCGGTTCAGGCCGCGGAGATGACCGATGGCGGATTCAATATCGCCATTGGGCCAGCGGTAGATGCGTGGCGCGTGACCGAAGGCCAACGTATACCGACAGAAGCTGAGTTGGATGCGCTTCGTCCCTTGGTGGACTTGCAGTCGGTTCATGTCGACGTGCAGGAGCAGACGATCTTTCTTGAGAAAACAGGGATGCGGATCGATGTGGGGGGAATCGGCAAGGGTTACGCAGCCGATCAAGCCGTCGACGCGCTACGGAGAGCAGGCGCTGTTGCCGGAGTCGTGGCGCTGTCAGGGGATATCAAAACATTCGGGCGGTTGCCGGGTGGGAAGATGTTTCCCGTTGGCATTCAGCATCCACGACAGGATGGAGCAGTACTGGCGTGGATTGATTTGCAGGACGAAGCGATTTCTACCGCGGGGGATTACGAACGGTTTTTTGAGCGGGATGGGGTCCGATACCATCACATCCTCGATCCGCGCACGCTCCAGCCAGCGCGTAGTTGCCAGAGTGTCACAGTGATTGCCCGTGAAGGGGTCTGGGCTGATGGACTGAATACGGGCATCTTTGTGATGGGACCGGAGCGGGGAATGGAACTCGTCGAACATCTGCCGGATGTCGAGGCCATCATTGTCGACCAAGATGGCCGCCTGCTGGTGTCCTCCGGCTTGAAGCAGCGGATCCGCCTGCCATAGGCGGATCCCCTGTCCTACTTGTCCAATCGATAGTTCATCGGAATCTTGATCGTCATGCGCGGCTGTCCCAATGGAAGAGGTAAGTGGAATGGGGCTGCTTGTCGCATGGTATCAACAGCGGCCTTGTCGAGACCAGGGTGTCCCGAACTCTGAAAGACTTCCACCTCGCTGATGTCCCCGTCCTCGTTGATCACGGCTTTCACCACGACTTTTCCCTCGGCTCGATCCACCCGAGCAGAGGCGGGGTAGCGTTTCAATTCTTCCACACGACGTAAAATTGCTTCAGAAAGCCATCCGTAGTCGCGCTTCGTCAGCGCGCTCGATGGTGCCGTCTGGGCAGCAGATGCCGCAGAGACTACCATCGGTGAATCGGCTGGTTTCTCAATAGATGCGGCTTCGACAACCATTGGTGCCACAGTCTCATGTCCGATTGGTTCGGCTGGTTGTGCTGTGTGAGCCACTGATTGTGAGGGAGTCGTTGGTTGCGGTGGGGGAGGCTCAGTGACTACCGGGGTACTGGCCCGCTCAGAAATCGATGAAGTCGTCTGTTGAGCAAGCGGCTGGGGCGACGGGAGCGTCTGCGCTGGCGCAGACTGCTGCACGTGGGGAGAGGAAGCCGAGGTCGTCGATGGAACAGACGGGGCCGGAGCCTGGTTCGGGGATGATGTCGTTGGTTGAACTAGCTGTGCCGGCGACACCATGGCGACGTTCCACTTGAACGGTTCGTCCTGCGGCACGAGTTGGATCTGCTTCACAAGCAGAAGCGCTGCGAAAGCCACTGTGCCATGCAAGAGGACGGAGACGAGCCAGCCCTGGACGTGCGCGTCCTTCTGGCTTTCGGAGCGAGGTGGGTCAGTAGCGATCACAGTCGAACGACCTCCAGACTGACTTGTTGAAATCCCAACCCCCGCACTTCATCCACCACGGACACGAATCGTTCGAGCAAGGTGACTTTATCCGCCCGCACGACGACCGCCGACTCTCGAGGTTCCGCAGTCAGCGCACCCTGGAGCCCTCCTTCGGGAACTGCACGGTCGTTGAGAAAGAGCGCGCCATCGGCAGTCAGGGTAATCACGATGGGAGCATCTTTGTGAACGTCGACTTCTTTCGCCTTTGCCAAATTGACCGGAATCTGTCCGCTGCTAATAAAGGTGGCGGTGGTCAGCACGATGACCAACAGCACCAGCATGACGTCCACGAGGGGGATGACGTTGATCTGGTCAATGTCTCGTTGCATGGTGTTCCTTGTGTAGGGCGAGGAGCTCGGCCACTTTCCGGCGGAGCACGTTGTTCATGACGACGCAGGGAATTGCGACCAGCAGTCCGACCGCCGTGGCTTTCAGCGCAAGGCTGAGTCCGATCATGATGGCATTGACGGCCATGGTGCCGGAGGTACCCATCGTATGGAATGTGAGCATGATACCAAGCACGGTGCCCAGCAATCCAATATACGGGGCGTTCGCGGCCACCGTGCCAATGATGACCAGGTGTTTGGTCAGAGCCATTTCCAATCCCAGGCTGTTGGGGTACTGGGCGAGATCAACACGGCGGTAAAAGAGCCACCGCTCCACCGCGATGGCCACTGTCCAGACGCTGAGCGCTAATAGAAGTCCGATGATCCCGTAATCAACCACGTTTTGTAACGCGTTCATAGCCGAGGCCTCACTTTCTCTGCGTGATTCACGGACCGGTGGGGTTAGCCCTCATGATTCATGACGGTTTATCGCGAAATTGCTGAGCCGCGTCGCGAGACCGGTACGTGGAGCCCTGAGGACCCGATGCGTACTCGTGCAGTACGGTGAGGGTCCGAGGAGCGAGCCCGTCGGCCTAAGGCCTGTCGGAGTAGCGGATCGGCGATTGCAGCAGAAGCGTTCATGAATCATGCGGGTAGAGGACCGTCGTGAGGGTCTATCAATGCCAGATCGTGAAAAAGCCTGTCAATGCTTTCGTGCGATCGGTCGAACCGGCTGCGACGCCTATCCTGTGGAATCCTCTCGCCGGAAGAGCACCGTATGGGTCGCCAGGACACGAAGTTCCACCGTCGTGCCTGCCTGATAGACGCTCGTGGAGCCTTGACTGCTATGGACGATTTGACCGGAAGGGAGGCTGACCGTGTACAGATTCTCCGAGCCACGGAACTGGCGCGAGAGGACGCGTGAGCGGGCGCCTTCTGTGGGGACGAGGTGAATATCGTCCGGTCGAATCATGACGACTACGGCGGTGCCGTCCTTGCACTCGATCGTGTCGGGAAATTCTCCCAGTTCGGTGTGGACCATGCCCTGAGAGACGGTTCCAGGAATGAAGTCCGCCTGACCGACAAAGTCGGCCACGAAGGGTGTGGCCGGCATGTGGTACATCATCTCCGGCGTATCGAATTGCTCCAAACGGCCTTGGTTGAGGACGGCGATTCGATCGGCCATGGCAAACGCTTCATCATGATCGTGCGTGACGAGTATGGTCGTCGTCTTTGTCCGGCGTAATAGGTCGTGCAACTCTTGGCGCATGCGTCCGGCCATGTCGGGGTCTAAATTGCTGAACGGCTCGTCGAGCAGCAGCACGACGGGATTCTGGACGAGGGCGCGAGCCAGCGCGACCCGCTGTTGCTGGCCGCCTGATAATTCGTGCGGATACCGCCGCTCGAATCCCTCCAATCCTGTGAGACGCAGCATCTCCTGGACCCGCACGGCCCGTTCATTCCGGGCCAGGTGGCGAAGCCCGAAGGCGATGTTGTCCTGTACTCGCAAGTGTGGAAATAGCGCATATTCTTGAAAGACCATTCCAACGTGCCGGTTCTCCGTAGGGGTCATCGCATCCGGCGACGACACGAGTTGGCCTGATAAAAAAATTTGGCCGGAGCGAACCGGTTCAAATCCGGCGATCGCCCGCAGAATCGTCGTCTTCCCGCAGCCTGAGGGGCCGAGCAGGCAGAGAATTTCCCCCTCCCGTGCCGCGAACGAAATTTCCTGGACCGCGGGGCGTCCGGTTTCGTAGGCGCAGGAAACATAGCGCAGCTCCAAGATCGAGGAGGCCGGTGTGTAGAGGTGGCCTTGGAGGATGCTCTCCTCGGAGGGGCTTGGTGCGGTGGAGTGGTCTGAGGTCACTGCATCACGATCCTTTCTCTAGGCGGCGCGCCAATCTTTCGAGATCAGCAACGCCAGCGCCGGGAGACTCAGTAAGACGATCAGGAGCGCGGAGGGAGCGGCGAGCTGAAAATACTCCTCGCTTGCTTCCATCCAGACGCGAATGGCCAAGGTGTCGAATCCCACCGGCCGCAACAAGAGGGTCGCAGGCAATTCCTTCATCGTCTGAAGGAATATCAAGACCCAGGCGACCACAAATCCGTTCCGGACGAGTGGCAATGTCACCCGACGCCAGGTGTCACGCATCCCAAGGCCAAGCGTGCGTGCAACCTCTTCCAGATTCGGCGTAATGTGCTGGAGCGCCGGCTCCAGAGACTGGAGACCGGCCGGGAGAAAGTGGATCACGTAGGCCACGATGAGGATCAGGACCGAGCCATAGAAAATTGGGGCTAATTTGGTAAACAGGACGAGGACGGCCAGTGCGGCCACCGGTCCAGGCAGCACATAGCCGGCATAGGCGGCTTGCAGGCAGCCCAGGTTCAGCATGGTCGGGCGGCGGCTGGCGAGGTAGGCGAGCGGCAAGCCGATCAACACGCCGGCGGTGGCGGCACTGGCGGCCAGGATGCCGCTGTTCCAGACGAAGCCGAAGAATCGGCTGTCGATCGTCGCCTGTGCCTCGGGCGACAGGCTCCATTGAATCAGGAGCGAGGCTGGGAGTGCGAAGGCCGCGCCGACGATCAGCCCGAGATAGCCGGTGACGGCAAGGGTGCCGAGCCATCCGTAGCGATGCCGTTGCGGAGCCCGGTAATGGCCGGTGGTCTGATAAAACCGGCTCCGCTGTCGGAACCACCGTTCAGTGATCAGGAAAATCAGGGCAAGCCCGACCAGCAAGAGGCTCAAGATGCTCGCTGCGGTATTGTCGGACCGTCCGGTCATCTGCTGAAACACGGCATACGTGAGCGTTTGGTAGCGCAGCAAGGAGACCGCACCGAAGTCCGACACGACGTACAAGATGACGAGGGCGACTCCGGCCGCAATCGAAGGGCGCATCAGCGGCAGCGTCACGCGCCAGAGGGTCGAGAGACGGGAGACGCCGCTGGCCCGTGCCACCTCTTCGAACGACACGTTCATGCTGAGCAGGGCACTCCGGCTGAGGAGATAGACGAAGGGAAACGTATCCAACGCCATGACGAGCGTCGCCCCCCCATAACTATGGGGAGAAAAGATTCTCGCCTGGGGACCGGCCACCAGTTGCCAGAGATGCTCAACAGGGCCGCCGAACCCCAATAGGTAGGAGTAGACATAGGCCAGCACGTAGGTCGGCATCGCCAACGGAAGGACCAAGGCGCCTTCCCATAGCCGGCGACCGGGAAACTCCACGCGTGTGACCAGCCAGGCGGTCGAGACGCCCAGGACCAGCGTGATGATCGCCACGCTGGCGGCTAATGAGACGGTGTTGAACAGCAGCTCGGGAATGCGGGTCGCCCACAAGCGGCTCCAGACAGCCGGGTCGGCCGAGAGGGCTTGTGCTGTGACATAGCCGAGCGGGAGCAGGATGATGCCTGCAGTGGCTAAGGCAAGAAGTTGCAGCGGCGACGCAAGCTGTTGGCGAATCGTGCTCACGGCGGGTCCCTTTGATTACCGGAGACCCACTTGTTCGATCAGCGTGAGGGTTGGCTCGCGCAATTCAGCCAGCTTGGTGAGGGGAACTTGTGCGGCACGGAAACTCTTCCGTTCCGCGAGCGCCGGGTCCGCCTTCACGTCCGGGTGGAGCGGATATTCCTTGTCGAGATCCGCAAATAACTTCTGCCCCGCTTGCGCGACCAGGAATTCTACGAGCAACTTCGCGCTGTCCAAATGTTTGGTCGACTTGATGATACCGACGCCGGCGACGTTCATGATCGCCCCCATGCCCCCCTCTTGTTGGTCCGGCATCAACACGGCGATCGGCGCTTCTGGCTGAGTAGCCAGATAACGGTACACGTAGTAGTGATTCACGATACCCAGCGGGACTTGCCCCTTGGCGACGGCCTCCACGATCTGCGAGCTTTTCTGGTAGATCTGGGTGTCTGCGTTGCTCTTGAGGCCTTGCAAGAATTGCCTGGTCTTCTCCTCGCCATAGGTGCTGAGGATGACCGACACGCCGGCTTGTAAATACTCACTGCCTGAATTCGGAATTGCAATCTTATCTTTCCATTTTGGATCGGCCAAGTCGAGGAGCGACTTCACTTGGTTCGGCTCGACCATCGTGCGGTTGTACACCACGATCCAGAATCGCCCGGACAGCCCCACCCAGGCATTATCCGGTGCGCGAAACTGCGAAGGGATGGCTCGATCAATTTCCCGCATATTCAAGGGGCGAAGGAGGCCTGCTGTCCTGGCCAGCTCCAAGCTACCGGCGTCGTTGGTGATCAGGAGGTCTGCCGACGTGCGATCGCCTTCAGCCTTCAGCCGATTGACCAATTCCGTCGTGCCGGACGACAACAGCTCGATTTGAATGCCGGTGTTCGCCGTAAAGGCGTCCAGCACCGGCTTGATGAGTCGTTCCCCGCGGCCGGAGTAGACCGTGAGTGTGTCGGCGGCCGAGGCGGAGGGTGCGAAGATCCCGGCGGCGAAGAGCAGCACGAGACTGGAGAGGATCGTCCGTTGCAATGCGGGCAGCGAATATACGAGTGGCATGGAGGGTCCTTATTAAATTGAAATTGATAAGCTCTCTCAAAATGATACTAAAAAAAATCCGGTTCGTCAATGACGGCAGCGAGAACAGAGGCCGTAGAGCTCAAGTCGGTGAGTCTTGATGGTAAATCCGTTCCGGGTGGCCACTTCTTCTTGGAGCCGCTCAATGTCGCAGTTTTCAAACTCCACGATCTTGCCGCAGTCGGTGCAAATAAGGTGGTCGTGGTGTCCCTTGTGCGAAATATTGTCGTACTGGGTCTGGGTACCGAAGTGGCGGGCTTGTGCGAGGCCTGCATCGCAGAACAGATTGAGCGTTCGGTAGATGGTCGCGAGTCCAAGATGAGGATCGGATTTTGCCAACTGGTGATACATGGCTTCCGCGGTAATATGCTCTTGCCGGAGGAAGGCGCTCAGAATCAATTCACGTTGGCGGGTGACCTTGAGCTGATGTTTGCCCAGGTGCTCCTTCAGAGCCTCCATTTCTTTCACATGCTTATTCGCCATGACGGGCCTCCGATGGAGCCTCATTAAAGACGAAACTGCCCAACTGGTCAAGGGGCTCTGTGCCGCGAGCGGCACAGAGGGGAGGAATTGACGGAGATCTCCGGCGCTGTCTATAGTGCGCCTTCAAAAAATGCGGAAGGAGCGAGGCACTATCGCATGCGACAACCCAATCAGATTACGGTCGACCGGGCCCTTCTGCTCTATGTTCTGCATCTGGCGGAACCCCACGGCCTGCTCAGCGATGTGAAGCTGCAGCAACTCTGCTTTTTGTGCGAACTGCAGATGTTCGGCAAGGGATTCAAGGGCTTGCACTTTGAATTCTTTCGGTTCGCCTATGGGGCCTTCAGCAAAGATCTCGATAACGACCTCATGTCGCTACGCCGGAAAGAGCGGGTGGAAAACTTCACGCTGTCGGACCAGGCACAGGAAGAGGCCATTCCCTTGCTGGAGAAAAGTATTGAGGGGGTCGAAACGAACGAGAAGGTCGCGGAGATTCTGAAGGCGGTGGTGACAGTCTACGGGCCTCAAGATAGCGGGTCTATCACCCAGTCGGTCGAGTCAGTCGAATTGAGTACCCCTCAGCAACCGGAGTTCAAGATCCCGATCCGCGATATTGTCTTCCACACGACACTCTTGGTGCCGTCTCGTATCGAGGTACAGGCGGAGTTCACGTTGTCCTCCGTGAGCCTGGCAAAGCTTAATCAGGCGATGGGATACTAACTCAGGCCAAGGGCCTGAGAATTTGAATGTTGAGTTGTGAATGATGAATGCTCAATGTGATTCCAGAACTCAGCATCTCGGAGACGCCGCTCGCCACTAGCCCCGCGCCTCTGGCCTAGAGTCGGTAGAGTTCGCCATATTTCTTCTCGACATACGTTAAGAACGGTTCAGGGTCGAGGCTCTTCCCCGTCACGCGTTGGGCAAGGTGTTCTGGCGTGAACATCCGGCCCCAGCGATGGATCTTTTGTCCGAGCCAACGCTGCAGCACCATCAGTTGTCCTGCCGCAATTTCATCCTCCAGATGCGGGATCTCCAGTTTGGCCTGTTCATAGAATTGAACGGAGTAGAGATTTCCGAGCGTGTACGTCGGGAAGTAGCCGAAGGCGCCTAACGACCAGTGCACGTCTTGCAGCACGCCTTCCGCATCGTTGGAGGGGACGATGCCCAGGTATTCCTCCATTTTTTGGTTCCAGATCCCCGGCAAGTCCTCCGGGCGCGTCCGCCCTTCGATGAGATCCTGCTCGATTTCGAACCGCAGCATAATGTGGAGATTGTAGGTGAGCTCATCGGCCTCGACCCGAATCAGCGACGGCTTCACGCGATTGATGGCCGCGTAGAATTGTTCCCCGTCGAGAGCGCGCAATTGATGATGAAAGGTTTGCTGCAGCATAGGGTAGAAGAATCGCCAGAACGCCCGCGAGCGGCCCACGCAGTTTTCCCACATGCGCGATTGGCTCTCATGGATGCCGAGCGAGACCGAATCGCCAAGAGGCGTCCCGAAGTAGCGCGTATCGAGGCCCTGGTCGTACAGCCCATGGCCGCCTTCATGGATACAACTGAACAGACAGGATTGGAGATCGTGTTCGTGCACACGTGTCGTGACGCGAACGTCCGTCGGATGGAATGACGTCGTGAAGGGATGCGCCGCGAGGTCAAGGCGCCCCCGTTCGAAGTCGTACCCCATGGCGATCAAGACCATCCGTCCGAACTCCAGTTGGCGCGCCTGATCGAAGGTGTGAAATAAAATCGTATCGTCGATCTGAACCGAACTCTGCTGAATTTTTTTGAGCAGCGGCACGAGACGCCCCTTGACCTGTGCGAACAACGGGCGCAATGCCGCGATGGTGGAGCCCGGCTCGTACACATCGAGCAGGGCATTGTATGGCGAGTCTCGGTAGCCGAGGTACTCGGCCTCTTCTCGCTTGAGCGACAGGACCGTGCGGAGGTTTGGGAGAAATTGCGAGAACGAGTGATTTTCTTTTGCCTCGGCCCACACCTGCTGCGCCAGCGAACATTCCCGGCTGAGTGTCATCACAAAATCGGATGGCAGCTTCTTCGCGCGGCTATAGTCGCGCCACACTTCGCGGAGCAACGATCGAGTAGGCTCGTCCCAAGCATCTCCGGGGCTGTCACGGATCTCACCGGTCTCTGGATCCACCCAGGTGGAGAGCAACTGTTCAATCTCCGGCGCGACAAACTTCTGGTGTGCAATGCCCTGGAGGGTCGCAATCTGTTCAGCGCGGGCCGCGCCCCCGCCGGCCGGCATGTAGGTTTCTTGATCCCACGAGAGGAGCGAGGCCGCGCTGTTAATGCGCTGGACCTCCAAGAGTCTGGTCGTCAAGGCTTCCACAGTCTTCAGAGTCTTCACAGTAGGGTGTCTCCTTCAGCCCGCATTATTCACGAAGGCTTCTACTACAACCGCCGATACGCCGCTACGACAAGCCTGACGGCGGGCGGGCTCGCCGCTCGGTCGGTCAACATACTGTTTCAAGTATGCTTCCCTTCCTCACGGCTCCGCGCGCCCGTCTCGCGTGGCGTCTCCGTGGTTTCGTCACGAACCCTCGTGAATAATGCGGGCGAGGAACCGTCATGCTATGATCGCGCCGATTTGCATCTTGTGATGTAGTGTACGCAACGAACCATCTGTTTTCAAACCCATAGTTGCACAGATCGATGAATAGACTCGTATCTGCTGACATCGAGGCCTATGCCCAGGCCCATTCCATTCCGGAGTCGGACCTCTGTCGAGCCTTGCGTGAAGAGACCCAGCGGCGCATGGAGTCTCCGCAGATGATCGTCGGGCCGCTCGAAGGGGCCTTTCTGAAGATGATGACGCAGCTGGTGCAGGCGACCAGCGTGCTGGAGATTGGCATGTTCACCGGCTATAGCGCACTCTGTTTTGCGGAAGCGTTACCGGTGGATGGGACCGTGCTTACCTGCGAAATCGATGAGGAGTCAGCCGCTCTCGCGCGCCAGTATTTCGCCCAATCACCAATCGGTAAGAAGATCGAGATCCGCATGGGCTCGGCGCTTGATACGATGCGGCACCTCAAGGGACCGTTCGATCTGATCTTCATCGACGCCGACAAGATCAATTATGTGAATTACTACCGGCGCGCGCTCGACTTGCTGTCGCCGCATGGGGTGATTCTTATCGATAATGTCCTGTGGGATGGGGATGTGCTGAAACAACCGGCGCCGGATGAGAAGACGGCGGCCATTCAAGAGCTGAATCGAGTGGTGGCCAATGATCCGAGTGTGGCGGCAGTGCTCGTCACGATTCGGGACGGCGTCTTGGTGGTGCGGAGGACAACTTAGGGCCGGATCGATGCAAATAGCGTTAGTCGGCTGCACTTTTTGAATGCAGTCCGCCTTGTCTGACAATTGAGCTTGGTTTCTATTTTCCTGATAGATCCACGCACCCATTCTCACCTGCTATTCAGTGCGGCGCCAAATTGACCAGAAATTGTCAGAGGAGTACACTCGCGTCGCGAGAGTCTTTGGAAGCCTTAGAACCTGGGACCGAAAAGAAGTTGAGGAGGTAGTTGGGCTGGCTGAGATTTTGCGTGCCCCATCCATTGGAAGACGAGCCTGTTGTTAATCCGCTCAAGTAGTTCGACCATGCTGCCATTATGCTGGGTCTTCTCCTTCCCGAGTGGGTGATTTCGGCCTGATTTCATATCGGGTCGAGCATGCAGGTGAGGACTTTGAGGCGCAGGTACTCCTCGTCACGTAGGCCGTAGCTGCGCCGCTGAATG
>JANYEF010000331.1 GCA_025363325.1 Nitrospira sp.
CGTTCCCTTACTGCCATTCTTCAAAATCCAGAACAGTTCCCCATCGGTTCGAGTTGCTTGCCACTTCTTGTCGGTGAAATTTCTCGGTAGGGGGCCTTTCAGACTCCCCGGTGCAATATCTCCTCCAAGCCCCTTCCCGTCCGCCCCATGACAAGCCTTGCAGAAGGCTTTCCCTTCAAAGAGCGCTTTGCCCTTTGCAATTATCTCGTCGCTGGCGGGGAGTGGGTTGGTCACGGCGCGGGCCGCTTCAATCTGGTCGCGTGGCACGCGCGGGCGCAAGACAGCAGGATCGGCCGCCCACGTCAGGCCCCCGAGAAGCAGGAAGGACCCACCCACCAGCGACGCCATTGACGCGATCCTGACTCCACTGGTCATGGCGCAAGATCCTCCTTCGGACGAGATGGAGACACAACGGGGAGAACCTGTTGCCACGCTCTCCCCTCCCATATCCACAATGCTGAGCTTACTGTTTCCGATGCTTGTGTCCGACAGATTGCGGGTGGCCGACCACACCGTTGGGAGCCTTGGCTCCATCCGGCCAGAGGTGAAAGATGATCCCATCCGTCTGAGCCGCAATCGCGGCGACTTCCTTCGCTTGTGCCTCAGGCATATCGAGAACCTGGACCCGACCTGTGGCGATCTCAACCTCGTGGTCATGATAGTACTTGTTCCAGGTTTTCAACGGTACTTGCGTACGCGAGACTGATTTGGAGACGAAATACTCGACATCCGTGAGCCGCGCGTTGGGATCGGTCGATTCAAACAGCAGACACTGCAGGACTTCCGGAGAAATCCCTTTGCAGTAATGGTGATAGGGGCCATGCACCGTCCCGTCTTCAAATTTGTGCGGGGCCATCACATGAATGTTAAAACCATCGGCAGGGCCTGGCTTCTTCTCCGCTACCGGAGCGGCTGGGGTAGCGGCCTGGTCCTCAGCAAACGCAGCTCCCATGGATAAGATGGCGAAACTCAATACCGATGCGATACTCAGCGCTCGAATCATGAGGACCTCCTACGGTTGGGGTGAATGGGAACCGATCAATGCTATATGTGTTCCTTCGACACACATAAGAGCCACTACCATTGCAAAGGATTCGCGAAATGTTGCCGGAATTCCCCCTATTCCTCTTAGGGAAACAGCCCCTGAATTTCAAATTTGCGAGGAGGAAAAGGTGTCAGGCTCGCTTGACGGTCGATTTCATCAGGCTGTCTGCCTGTGGAGGAGAGAACCCCTGGTACCCTCTGTGGCGCTCGGTGAGCTCAAGCACGGAAAAAGGCTGACCATCGATCATTTCTGGCGCCGTGAAGATTTGCCGTAACTGGCCACCGCGGGCACCGACGATCTGGCCGGCAAAGACCACCCCTTGTGCCTTCAACCGTTCAATCGCCTGCTCGATGTCTTCCACGCGCACCGCCACATGATGAAACACCTGATCGCTAAATTTATTGACCCAGCCAGGAATGATGCTCGTGCGGCCCCGATCGTCGGGATAGGCTTGATCCACGAAGAGCGCGGGATATCCAACCTTCCGATAGACCTTCGCGTACCAGTCTTCATACTCGATAGTCTCGCTGTACCCGTACCCGAGCCTCGTAAACTCCTCCGCACGCCGGTCGATATTCAGCGTCCGTAGCGTCAGATGGTCTGCGACCGGGTAGAAGCCGACTCCCGCCTCGTCCAGCGAGTGCCGCAGCACCTTGGCTGCCCGATTGCGCGACACATAGTCGTTGATCATCCGGCCGATCAACGCATCGAGCGCAGCACTTTGGTCCATGGTCCGTCTCCTTTCCAACAGATGTTGGTCATTGACTAATGGTCACTAGTAAATGGGGGAGACTACCTCCCGTCTGCGTCCGTGTTTCTCCAATTGACCAATGACTGATGACCTTCGACCCTCACCGGTTAGGAGCCGAACTGAATGCCCTGGGCCAACGGCAAATCGTCACCCCAGTTGGTCGTATTCGTCTGCCGCCGCATATAGGCTTTCCAGGCATCCGAGCCGGCCTCGCGTCCTCCACCGGTTTCCTTTTCGCCTCCAAAGGCGCCGCCGATTTCCGCTCCTGACGTACCGATGTTCACATTGGCAATCCCGCAGTCGCTGCCGGCAGTGGATGTGAACCGCTCGCTGCTCCGCACGTCGGATGTAAAAATCGCAGACGACAAACCTTGAGGTACTGCATTCTGTAACGCGATGGCGTCGTCAAGCTCCTTGAAAGACATGACATAGAGAATCGGCGCAAAGGTCTCGCGCTGGACGATGGGCCAATGGTTCTCCGCTTTCACGATGGCCGGTTCCACGAAATTGCCCGGCTGACTCAGTACCTGCCCTCCGTAGAGGACTTTCCCTCCCGCCTGCTTCACCTCTTCGATCGCCCTCCGATAGGCCTCGACCGCACCTCGATCGATCAGCGGACCCATGAGCACGCCTGACTCCAATGGATTGCCGATGCGGATCTGTCTGTACGCCGAGATCAGCTTCGTGACCACTTCATCGTAACGAGACGCGTGGACGAACAGCCGTCTGGTCGTCGTGCAACGTTGGCCGGCGGTGCCGACCGCACCGAACACAACGGCGCGAATCGCCAGGGAGAGGTCCGCCGTCTGATCCACGATGATCGCGTTGTTCCCGCTCAGTTCCAAGAGCGTCCGCCCCAGTCGTTGCGCGACGGTCGCGGCCACCGCTCGACCGACCGGTACGGACCCCGTGAACGAGATCAACGGCAATCGACAGTCCTGGACCAACGTCTCCGCAATGGTCTTCTCGGCCGTCACGAGCAGTGAGAAGATCCCTCGGTAGCCCTGTTGCTCCATCACTCGGTTGCAGAGGTGCTGCACCGCAATCGCGCACAGCGGCGCTTTTGGCGAAGGCTTCCACACAACCGTATCTCCGGCAATCGCAGCCAGGAAGGCATTCCAGGCCCAGACCGCTACGGGAAAATTGAAGGCGGTGATCACGCCGACCGGTCCGAGCGGATGCCATTGCTCCGACATCCGATGCTGCGCCCGCTCGGAATGCATCGTCGTGCCATACAACATGCGCGACTGACCCACGGCAAAGTCAGCCATGTCGATCATCTCCTGAACTTCGCCGTCCCCCTCCGCTTTGATCTTGCCGACTTCAAGCGACACCAGCGAGCCAAGCAGGTCCTTGTGTTCCCGCAATGCGGCGCCGATCAACCGGACGAGTTCTCCCCGCTTGGGAGCCGGGACGAGCCGCCATTGCTGGAATGCCGCCATAGACTCCCGCACGATGTGCTGATAGTCATCGGCTGAACCGGTGCGAATGTGCGCAATCGTCTCGCCGGTCGCCGGATTCACTGACTCCAGCAGCGATGTGTTCTCGCCGGAGGCCCACCAATGGGTCCCGGTGCTGCCACCGGCATTGACGGCGCTCAAGCCCAACCCCTTTAGGATTTCCGCAGTGGACATCATCGGTAGCAGGCTCCAAACCGATTCTTGAGCACATCTTGTAACGGAAACGATTCCTGCGTCACGAATCCCCTGTACTGTTCAGACGCTACGAGCACGAGATCGGCTACGGCACAGAGGCTCGAGGCGGTCGTCACTTGAATGGCGGACCACAGCTTTCCTTTAATGCATTGGGGATAGATCTTCTTCACATAGTTCTCCTCGAACAACGCGCCTCCCCTCATCCCCATGACAGATGCATAGATCAGCACGACATCTTGCAGTGTCTGGGGAATCGCCCGTTCGAGAATTCGTTTGAGCGTCTCGCGATCCTCATTCAGCTTGAGATCGTTCATCAAGAGGTGAATTTTCTCACAATGGCCTGGATACCGGAGCGTCTTGTAGTTCATGGTCCGAACTTTCCCTGCATAGGTATCCGCCAAGGTTCCCAATCCTCCGGAGGTGTTGAACGCTTCATACAGGAGCCCGTCCACCTCGATCGTCTCATATCCTTCGAGAGGAAGAAGGGGCACCTTCTCTCCCCCTTCAATGCCATAACAGATGTTACCGTACTCGTTGATCAGCCCATCGGTAGACCACGTCAGCGAATACTTCAGAGCATTACTAGGATGAACCGGCAAGGCTCCGACCCGCATTTTGACCGTATCCACCGTATCGAAATGGGTGATCAAGTCGTGCGCCGCAATGCTGATGAAGCCGGGAGCCAGACCGCATTGCGGCACAAAGGCTTGCGGTGAGTCGGTGCTCAAAACTTTGACCTGATTCGTGACCTCGACGTCCTCCGTCAGGTCAAAATAATGAAGCCGGTGTTCCCGCGCCAATCCGGCTACCATGGTTGCAAAAGTACGGGAGGCTCGATAGGACCGCATCGAATCGATGCGCCTTCAGATAGGCGCTGATGGCGTCGGGATGTCGGACGTCGAGGAGCAGGGGCGTCACTCGCGAGAGACCGAGGTCTTCGACGAACCTCTTGGAGATATCGAGGCTGATGTCACCGAGACAAACCTCGTAATCCCCGCTTTCCGAC
>JANYEF010000344.1 GCA_025363325.1 Nitrospira sp.
TTGATCTTGTCGAAGTCGTCGATACTCAGTTTAATGTTGGCTTCGCGCGCGATGGCGAGCAGATGGAGTACCGCATTTGTCGAGCCGCCGGTCGTCGCAACCGCAGCAATGGCATTTTCCAGCGATTTCCGTGTGATGATCTGGCGGGGCCGCAGATCTCGCTTCAGCAGATCCATGACCATCTTCCCGCACTCGAAGGCTACGTCGTCCTTCCGCTGATCCATGGCCGGCACCCCGTTGCGTCCCATCGGCGAAATGCCGAGGAACTCGAACGCGATCGCCATGGTGTTCGCCGTGAATTGGCCCCCACAGGCGCCAGGACCTGGGCAGGCATGGTCTTCGAGATCCTTGAGTTCGGCATCGGTCATCTTGCCAGACGCATGTTTTCCTACTGCTTCGAACACGTCTTGAATGGTCACGTCGTGGCCTTGGAACCGGCCCGGCATGATCGAGCCGCCGTAGAGCATCACCGACGGCAGGTTCAGGCGAGCGAGGGCCATCACGGTACCGGGAATGGTCTTGTCGCAGCCAGAGAGCGCCACCACGCCGTCAAACAGGTGCCCGCGAGCCACGAGTTCGATCGAATCGGCAATCACCTCACGACTGATCAACGAAGCCTTCATCCCCTCGGTCCCCATCGAGATGCCATCTGACACCGCGATGGTGTTGTACTCGATGGGGGTGCCGCCCGCGGCTCGAATGCCGGCTTTCACCCGCTCCGACAATCGGCGCAAATGGAAGTTGCAGGGCATGATTTCGATCCAGGTATTGGCGACGCCGATGATCGGGCGAGACAAGTCCTCGTCCGTGAATCCAACGGCTTTCAACATCGCGCGGGCCGGCGCCCGATCAGGACCGACCAGCAAATCGTGGCTAATGAGTTTCAACTCTTTTGGCATGACATCCACATTCGCGCGAGACTCGCGAGGCTTGCGAGAAAAGCGAGACTGGTCAGAAGATTCATCTGTTCGAGTCGCGCCTGTCGCGCTTTTCCCGCCCGTCTCGCCCTTCTCGCTTCTTGGATAGAACTACTGCACGCTCATGCTTGATGGAGGTGCCGGCGGAGCAGCATCGCCACCCATATGCGGATTGGCGTTCATCCCACCACCGTGAGGATTGCCGTAACCCTTGCCGGCATCCTTGTGCTGCTGCATGACCTTCTCATGTTCGGCCTTCTCCTTGGCACGCTGTTCCGGAGTCAACAGGGCGAGCACCTCCCGCTTGGCCTTGATGGCGACCATGCGTAATCCGGCTTGCAGATCTCCGCTCTGCTTCAACTTGGCTTCGATCGCCCCCAGGTCGGACTTCTCCTCATCGGTCAGGGCTTTCACCTCGCGCTCCGCGATCTGGATGTCGGCCTCGCTCTTAATACGGGTCTTGTCCAGGTTGAGTTGTATGCCTTTAAGTTTCGTCACTTGCTCTGCGGTGAGTCCGATGTCTTGTTCGTGCTCGAGCAGATGCCGGATCAGGTGGCCGGTGCTGCTGTGCCTCATGCCCGCGCCATATCCGCCCATGGAGCTATGCCCGCCGCCCCCGTGTCCTTCCGTGCCGTAGCCTGGCTCATTGGCCCAGACCGCAGACATCCCAACGGTCAGCGCGAATACCGATGCGACGCCCAGCGTCGCGATTGTTCGTGTTCCCTGCTTCATACCTGCCTCCTTAGGTTGAACCGAATGAAGACGTCTGACTCCACGATGACTCACGCTCCAGTAGCTCCTGCTCGGCCTTCAGTCCATTGAATAAGATTTGTATTGCGAGTGTGTAGCCTGCAACAGCCCCATCAAGCGGGGCATAATTTTCTCTGCAAGGGGACTCATCCACTTGACGTCAGAGAATCCGAGAGCCACGGTGATGTAGCTTGCCAGATCGATCAACACAACGCAAGCCGACAACATAACGTGTGTGGTCTGTCTGGTTCATCTGGTTTGTTTTGTTTATCTGGTTGATTTGGTTAGTTTCGTTCAAGCAAACAAACGAAACAGACCAAACAAACCAAATAACGGTTTTCTTGCGCTGGAGGACTTGTTCAGTATCCTGTTTCAGTATCCTGTTAGTGAGCGTCAGGGGTGTGATCGGCGTCGGGCCTGGGCGAGTAGCTCGGCACGCGGGTCTGGGTGCGCGATGGCTTTGAGTTGGTCGTAGAGTTTGTGTTCCTCGTCGGTCGATGAGGGCGGCATCACGATCTGGATCGTCAGAAAGAGATCGCCGTGGCCGCCGGTCGCCGCGGGGAGGCCCTTGCCCTTCAGTCGAAGCTTACTGTCAGCCCGACTTCCCGGCGGAACCTTCATCCGAACTGGCTCCATTAGTGTGGGGGCCATCACCTCGGCGCCCAAGGCCGCTTCCCATGGGAAGACGGGGAGGGAGACATGAATGTCGCTCCCTTGTCGGCGAAAGACGTTGTCCAGAGCGATCGCGACGCGTAGGTACAAATCGCCGGGCTTGCCGCCGTTGGTGCCGGCTTGTCCCTTGCCGGCCACGCGAACCCTCGTGCCATCCTGTACCCCGGCGGGGATGCGTACTTCGATCGTATTGGGATGTAGCGTCGCACCGTGCCCCTGGCAAGTCGGACAGGGGCGTCCGCGAAGGGCTCCGCTCCCGTGGCAGGTGGAGCAGGGCAGGGGCTCTTGCAAGGTCATACGCTTCGTCACGCCGGTGAACACCTCAGCCAGCGTCAGTTGCACCTCCGTTTCAAGATCCTCGCCCTGCATGGCAAAGCCACGAGC
Source organism: Nitrospira sp. (assembly GCA_025363325.1). Taxonomy (GTDB): domain Bacteria; phylum Nitrospirota; class Nitrospiria; order Nitrospirales; family Nitrospiraceae; genus Palsa-1315. Next base: position 2,724 of record JANYEF010000344.1, read on the forward strand.
ATTGCCGGCTCGCCCTCGTCCCTTGAACAGATTCTCGAAGATGTCGGAAAAGCCTTCTCCTCCGGACGACGTTTCCGGGCTGCTCTCCCTGCGGGCACCGGCCTGCTGGCGCGCCTGCTCGTAGGCCTCAGCCTGTTCCCAGTTGGTTCCATATTGATCGTATTTTTTTCGCTTATCCGGATCGCTCAGGACTTCGTGCGCTCCGTTCAACTCCTTGAACTTCTTCTCCATCTCGGATTTCTTGGAACCGCTATGGAGATCGGGGTGGACCTGGCGCGCGAGGCGACGATAGGCCTTCTTGATGTCGTCCGCGGACGCCGTTCTAGCGAGGCCAAGAACTTGATAGTAATCGCGTGGTGTGGTTGCCATGAATTGCAAACCGAGCGTGATGGGTGACGGGTGATGAGTGATAGGCAGGCGAAAGAAAGCCTAGTAAAGGGAACCACTATGCCGGTACAACCAATTCACTGGTCACCGTTCACTGGTCACCCATCACTCGTTGATGCGCAGCTTACGGGGTCGATCGGGGCTTTTCAAGTGCTGATGAAGGGCAGGGCGTGCTGACCGATGTGCTGGTTAGTGTGGAACGACGGTCTTGGCACGCGCCATCATCTTGCAGTAGGAACAGACTTCGGCCGTGGTGGGCTGGCTGCACGAGGTGCAGGGGTGGAGGACGGCCCGGTCTTTCTCTGTCATGGTGGTCTCAGTGGGCTGCTTCTTGCTTTGCTTATCGAGAAAACCCCAATAGAACGTCTGCTTCGTGCCCGGCGACTCGGTCTCCAGACGATTCAAGACTTCCTTGTACTGGAGCATCTTGGAGCCCTTGGCCATGGGGCATTCCTCGACGATATAATCGATCCGGTTCAAGACCGCATAGGCCGCGAGTTCTCGTTCCGAGAGCCGATAGAGGGGCTTCACCTTCTTAGCAAACCCTGCCACCGAGGCCGGCAATGACGGACCCTGCTTGTCGAGATATTCCTCCTGCCAATGCAGCACGTTGCCCAGGAGCCTGGCCGCTTCGTCATCGAGATTGTGGCCCGTGGCCATCACATCGTAGTGCTGTTCGATCGCCACGCGATTGAATTGGTAGCGTTTGATGGTTCCACAGGTGGAACAGGTCGGGCGATGGATGAGCTGGGCCAGTTCCTTGATCCCCGCTCCGGCCTCCTGTTCGACCGTATGGAGGTGCAACGCGGCTCCATGTGAGGCAGCGACCGCCTCGGCGAACTTCGTCACCTTGGCATGCGACTGCTCAGAATAGGTCCCAATGCCGAGGTCCACATAGAGCCCATCGGTGCGATAGCCGAGCTTGAGCAGAATATCCCAGAGCGCCAGGCTGTCTTTCCCGCCGGACACTGCCACGAGAATCCGGTCCTCCTTGCCAAA
>JANYEF010000363.1 GCA_025363325.1 Nitrospira sp.
ACACCTGAACCCTGGCGTAGCGGTCACCGAAGAAGCCGACGAGCCGGGAGGCCGCGACGAAGCCCGGCAGCGAGAAGAGGGCGCGGATTGACGTGGGGTTCTTCATGCGGCGACTCTGCGCCAGAACCTGCACCAGTTTCAAGCGGTGGGGAACGCCTGGAACGCCGCCTCAAACAAGGCGTTCACATAGGATCGGACCACAGAAGGACCCACTGTGATCCGCGAAGACCCAACAAAACAAACCAGATCAACCAGACAGACCTCGCTAACTCGTCTCAGCAAGCAAAGATCAACTGCAACCTGAACGATCAACGAGGTTTACGGCTGTGCGAGATGGTGTTCTGAAGATCCTGGCGGGGTGGTATGACGGATGATCTTGCCCTCCACGAGATAGACCACCAGTTCGGCAATGTTGGTGGCATGATCGGCCATCCGTTCGAGGTATTTGGCAATGAAGCTCAAGCGGATGGCGCGTGTAATCGTGCGAGTATCCTCGAGCATGAAGGACAGCAGTTCACGGAATAACTGCTCCATCAGATCATCGACGGAGTCGTCGTCCGTGAGCACCTTCCGAGCGAGCGCGGCATCTTCCTTGACGAACGCATCGATGCTTTCCTTCACCATCATCCGCGCCAGATTACCCATCCGCGGGATATCGATGTAGGGTTTGAGCTGCGGCTCTTCGTTCAGCTCGATCGCCCGCTCGCAGACATTCTCCGCCAGGTCACTGATTCGCTCCAGTTCGGTGGCGATTTTCATCGCCGTCGTCACCAACCGCAAGTCTCGTGCGGCAGGCTGATGGAGGGCCAGCAACCGGATACAGTCTTCGTCGATCTCCACATCCATCGCGTTGACCTGGTGGTCCCGCTCGATGACCTGGCGGGCTAGGGTCGAGTCGCGCCCCACCAGTGCGGTGAGGGCCTTGTCGATCTGATCTTCTGCCAGACCGGCCATTCGCAGGAGCTTGGTCTTCAACTCGGAGAGTTCTTCGTCAAAGTGGCGCAGTGTCATAATGTTTACCCAAATCGTCCGGTGATGTAGTCTTCGGTCTGCTTCTTAGAAGGCGTGGTAAAGAGCTGCTTCGTGAGGCCAAACTCCACCAGTTCGCCGAGGTACATGAACGCCGTCCAATCGGACACCCGCGCGGCCTGCTGCATATTGTGCGTCACCATCAGGATTGTCACACGACTTTTCAAATCGAGCAACAACTCCTCGATACTGGCAGTAGCCATCGGGTCCAGCGCCGACGTCGGCTCATCCAACAACAGCATTTCCGGGTCGGTGGCCAGGGCACGGGCGATACAAAGTCGTTGCTGCTGGCCGCCGGATAGGGACGTCGCCCGCGCGGTTAACCGATCCTTGACTTCATCCCACAAGGCTGCGCTCCGCAAGGCCTGTTGGACCTTCTCATCCAATATCTGCCGTTCGGTGGTCCCTCGAACCCTCAGGCCGTAGGCGACGTTCTCATAAATAGACTTGGGAAAGGGGTTTGGCTTTTGAAACACCATGGCGACCCGCATCCGCACCTCGATGGGATCGACCTCGCTTGCCAAGATATTACGGCTATCGGGATAGAGCAGAATCTCACCCTCGTAGCGGTTCCCATCATAGAGATCATGCATGCGGTTAAAACAGCGGAGAAAGGTAGATTTTCCGCAGCCTGACGGCCCGATCAATGCCGTGATCTGGTATTCGGAGACGGGGATCGACAATTTCTTCAGCGCCAGCCGGCTGCCATAGGAAAAACTCAAGGCGCGCGTCTCCGCCTTGAGGGACTTGGGCCAATCCTGAGGGTGGGGCGAGTCGAGCTGATTCATGTTACCAGCTGACCTGTTTTCGCATACGATATCGCAAATAGATGGCCACCCCGTTCATGGTGAGGGTCATCCCGACCAACAGCACGCCGGCAGCCGCCGCGTTGCCGATGAAGTCCTCGCCAGGCCTCGACACCCAGCCGAACATCTGAATTGGCATGACCGTAAAAGGGGACAGGAGCCAGTCAAACGAGAGATACGGCGGGTGCGTCGTGACGGGAGCCGGTGGCAGAAAGGCAATAAAAGTGAGGGCGCCAATCGTGACAAGGGGTGCCGTTTCGCCGATTGCTCGGCTCAAGGCCAGGATAATGCCGGTGAGTATGCCGGCAACGGAATAGGGCAGCACGTGATGTGTAAGGGTCTGCCACTTGGTGGCGCCCAACGCGTAGGCCGCCTCGCGGATCTCCACCGGAATCGCGCGAATCGCTTCACGCGTCGTAACGATCACCACCGGGAGAGTCAACAGTGCCAACGTGAGGCCCGCCACAAGAATGCTCTCGCCCAGGCCCATGATATAGACGAACAGCCCGAGCGCCAGCAGGCCATAGATGATCGATGGCACGCCGGCCAGATTCGTGACCGTCACCTCGATCAATTCGGTCATCCACGTTTTCCGCGCGTACTCTTCCAGGTAGATCGCCGCCGCAACGCCCAGCGGTATACCCACGACTGCCGTGACCAGCATGATCAACGTCGAACCGACCCACGCCGAAAGGATGCCTGCTTGCGCGGCATGACGAGACGGATATGACATCAGGAACTGCCAGTCGATTCGGGTGATACCTTCGAACAGGAGCGCCCCGAATAACAACGCCAGCGTTCCGACTGCAATGGCGAGTGAGCAGAGACCCAATACCTTGAACAGTGCCTCGGCGATCTTGCGCCGTGCGATGGAGGCGTGCGGATGTGGAGCAGACTGTGCCGACATTAGTAGACCTCCCGAAACCGCTTCCGCATGAAATGCCCAAGGATGTTGAAGGCGAAGGTCATCACGGCCAGCACGAGCCCGGCTGCAAAAATGCTCTGGTAGCCAATGCTGCCATGGGGCAGATCACCCAGAGCCACTTGGACAATGTAGGCGGTAATGGTGGCCGCCGGCTCCAGAGGATTCCAGGTCAGATTCGGGTTTTGCCCCGCAGCGATCGCCACCACCATGGTTTCGCCGACCGCACGCGAGATACCGAGCACATAGGCGGCCACAATGCCGGACGTGGCAGCCGGCACCACCACTCGCCAGGCAGTCTGCAGGCGGGTCGCCCCCATCGCATAGGAACCTTCCCGCAACACCATCGGCACGGCGCGCATCGCATCCTCGCTGAGCGAGATCACGAAGGGCATGATCATAATGCCGATGACGATACCGGGACCGAGCATGTTGAACCCCGGCAGATCCGGCCACAGAAGTTGGAGTGAGGGGGTGACGACGACCAGTGCAAAGTACCCGTACACGACCGTCGGGACGGCGCCCAGGAGTTCTAACACAGGCTTCATGACTTCCCGCAAACGAGACGAGGAGAACTCGGAGAGATAGATCGCAGCCACCGTCCCAAGAGGAATCGCAACGAGCAGACCGACCCCGCTGGTGACGAGCGTGCCGGCGAGCAGGGGCAGGATCCCGTAGTGAGGATCGGCAAAGAGGGGAGTCCAGAGTGTATCAGTAAAAAAGTCCGTGAGCGGCACCGTCCTGAAAAATCCGATCGACTCAGAGAGGAGCACGGCAATGATCGTCACGGTCGCGGCCACGGAGATCAGCGCGGCAAAAAACAATCCGCCCTTGATCACCTGTTCGCGGCGCTGACGTGCACGGCGGCGTGCAGCCGCCTCCACTCTACCGTCTGGCTTCATGATACGAATCGCCTCTTGCCCCGCCACAATGGACTTACTCATCAACAGACCGCCCCCTTCGTATGCACGCCTCCTGGAATTCTGGCGAGAACGGGACCCTCATGGAGGCCTATCGTTTGGGGGGACGACTCATGATTTCATCAACCGCCAGTCCGACTTCAGGCACACCGCCAAAACCGGTTCCCGCGTCGCCCTTTTTGAACCGTTCACTCACTTTATTATATATTTGTTCCGGCAAGGGAATATACCGGACTTCGGTGATCAGCTTGGGGCCTTCCGTCAGGTAGTAGGCGACAAAGTCTTTCACCTCTGTCCGCTTGGCTGCACTCTCGTTGACATAGATGAAAAGAGGACGTGAGAGGGGCTGATAAGTGCCGTTGATGACATTCTCCGCACTGGGCAGCACCGGTCCACCCTTTCCGACAATGGCGACCGCTTTTAGCTTCTTCATCTGCGCTGCGTAATAGGCAAATCCCATGTACCCCAACGCATTCTTATTGCTCTCGATTCCTTGTACAATCACGTTATCGTCTTCGCTGGCGGTGTAATCGCCACGACTGGCCTTCGCCTTTCCCACAATCGCATCGGTAAAGTAATCGAAGGTGCCGGAATCGGAGCCGGGGCCAAAGAGCACGAGAGGTGCGTCCGGCCAGTTAGAGTTGATCTGGTTCCATTTGGTGATTTTGTTCTGGGCTGCCGGTTCCCAGATTTTCTTCAACTCTTCGACCGTCATCGAGGTGATCCAGGTATTCTTCGGGCTCACTGCCACCGTCATGGCATCAAAGGCGATGGGCAGTTCGTAGTAGGCAATGCCGTTCTTCTGACAGAGGTCCATTTCCTCTT
>JANYEF010000368.1 GCA_025363325.1 Nitrospira sp.
TAAGAAAGTGGCTGCGACCACAGCAAGCACCATAGTGATCAATGCCGTCGGTGTCAGCGCCCAGTCCGTGCCCAGGAGTCCGATCGAGACCGGGATTGTCCCCTGAAAAACCATCGCGCCGGTGACATTCCCTACCGCCAAACGATCTTTCTTTCGGTAGAGCCAGAGAAAACTGTTCGACATCTCGGGCAACTCGGTCGCCAGGGGCGCGACAAGGAGGGCCAGGATTAACGGCGAAATCGACAAGGCCCCGGCAATCGTTTCTGCGGCGAGCACGAAGAGATGCGCTCCGAGCGCGAGCCCAGCCAAGCCAAAAACTGCTTGAAGTCCGATGAGCCAAAACGACGGAACTGCCGCCTTTCTCGCAAAGAACAACGGTTCAAGCGCACCACCCTCGCTCCCCTCCTCAGCCACCTCACTGAACTTCAGCTTGACGTAATAGAGATAGAGACTCAACAACCCGACAGCGGCGATGACGTGTACCGGTCGAGACGGGACAAAGACACAGCCCAGCGCGACGCTGTAGGCCACCACGAAAAAGGAGAGATCGCCCTTCACATCACGATAGTTCAATCGGAAAGTGGCGGTTCGCTTCCCAAGTTTGGCGTAGGCCACCAGCAAGATGGCCAAGATGGGGATTACCAACGTACTCAGCATGAAGGGCGCGCCGAGGATCGCGCCCAACCCCACTTCCGCTTCAGCACGGCTAGCCCCGAAGAAAATGGCGATGATGGGGATCGACGTTTCAGGAAGTGTGGTGCCAATGGCCGCCAACACACCGCCGACCGCGCCTTCGGACAGATTGAATCGCTTGCCCAGCCACTCAATGGCGTTCGTGAAGAGCGTGCAGGCTCCCAACGTCACCGCGACGGAGACGAGGAACAGGAGGCTGTAGAGGAAGACGGTCATCCCCTGCCCGTCGACCGAACTACCCGCTGTTTGGCATAGGCGAGGGCCGCGTCTTCGAGCACCTCCTTCACGGGACGGCCCGTTCGTTCGGCAATCCCCTTGCAATCGAGATATTCCGGAGCCGCTTTGGCCGTCGTCTCGTTCACATCGGCGATCTTCATCCGGACGACTCCCCCACGCACCTTCACCGAGATAAACCGCCGAGGGAGGACCTGTCGCACCACCTCACGAATCCGGACTCCCAATGCTGTCGTTTCCTTAAACAAGACGTCAAGAATGTCATCCAGCTGCGCCGGAGCCACTAGACAGGTCAGGACGATGCCGGGCCGTCCACGTTTCATGATGACCGGTGCGAGCGTCACATCGAGCGCCCCACGCGAAAATAACTGTTCCATCACATACTCATACGTTTGCGGGTTTACATCGTCGAGGTTGGTTTCAACCTGCATCACGGTATCCCGTTCGCGCGTGCCTCGGGCTGACGGCCGCGCGAGAAACACACGCAAGGCATTCGGCCAGCCGGCGGGATCAGCATCGCCTGCTCCATAGCCGATGGCCGTCGGTGTCATCACCGGCATGGAGCCGAACTCCGATGTCAACGTGCGCAACAGCGCCATGCCGGTCGGCGTGGTGAGCTCACGGGCAGGGCCGGCACTGTAGATTGGAATCCCTTTCGCCAGAATGGCGACCGCCGGGCCAGGCGCCGGCAGGATTCCGTGGGCCGATTGCAACGTCCCCGTTCCAACATTGACGGGAGAGGCCGTCACACGCGTCACGCCCAACAGATCACAGCAGATCAGCCCGCCGACGATATCGACAAATGAATCCAGGACTCCCACTTCATGGAAATGGACGCGATCCTTGGCCACGCGATGAGCATGCCCTTCCGCTTCGGCCAATAGATCGAAGACGGATCGGCTTTGCTGCTTGATCTTGTCCGAAAGTCGGCTCGCAGCAAGGATCTGGTGAATGCGCCTGAGGGACAGCGGATGCTGCAACCCCTTCGCAATGAGGACATCGATCTTCGTGGCGTGAATCGCCCCTCGCTGCACTCGCCGCTTCCGTAGCGTGACCCCTGAAAGTCGGAGTCGTTTCAGCCCGCTCACCAAGTCGGGAAACGGGACTCCCACATCCACAAGCGCGCCGAGGGTCATATCGCCGCTGATACCGGAATAACAATCGAAATGGAGATGTGCGTCCACGTGTGTCCTTTCTCTGCTCCGCTCACACCGCGCCCATCTTACCCAAGGCGCGCTCGAACGGCAATCGGCTCAGATGGCGCGCGACAAGCGCGAGGAGCGCGACTTGCGTGACGTGTGAGACGGACGACGGTTCGAAGTCCGAAGTTCGAGGTTCGAGGTTCGAGGTTTTCAGAACTTCGAACCCAGAACTTCGAACATCGTGTTGCGCCTGTCGCGCTTTTCCCGCCAGTCTCGCCCGTCTTGCTTGAACGCATTGACAGCCTACCAACGCTGTGTTATCCCCACTGCGCTCGCCCACTGATTGGGCGCTTCGGAACAACAGCTGGTAACGCGCTGAACCCTATGACGATCTGCCGGTCCTTGATCACGCCCTGCTCAGAGTTCTTCGGATCGCGGAATGGTCGGGTCGCCTGGATGCTGTTCTGCGCCGCGCTGCTGCTCTGGACTCCGACTGCCGCCTCGGCAAAATCGAAACGCCACCATGCCCCGAGGCCCGAACCGGAGCTCAAGATTCTCGACCTGAAAGTCTCCCCCAGCCCCTATACGATCTCGTCCGGCTCGTTGCAGTTTTCTGCGTTGGTCCAGCTGCCCAAGGAGCTGAACGGCGCAACCCTGCTGGAAGTCTCTTCATTCATCACATCGCCGTCGCAAAATTCGCTCCGTTTTCTGACCACGCGTACCGCACTGGAGCCGCACGCCGCCTCGACCAACGGCGCCGCCCCGCCACAAATCTCTGTCGCGCTGACGTGGGACGGGCTGGACCAGAAGAAGATCCCGTCGGGAGCAGGGCTCTATCATTTTGAAGTGCGAGCCAAGTTGCTGGCGAACGGTGAGAAGGGTCCCAGGACACAGATGGTTGCCTGGCCGAAACGCGGAACGATAGAAGTGAAATAAACCGCGGCGGGACGCGCGAGACAGGCGCGACTGGCGCGACACGAAGTTCGATGTTCTAGGTTCGAAGTTCCGAAAACTTCAGCCTTCAAACCGCCTCACCTTTCGCGCTTGTCGCGCATTTCCCGCTCGTCGCGCCCCTCCCCTAATACGTTGATCCGGTGCGCGAGGCAGCCGGCCCCAAACCCGTTGTCGATGTTCATCACGCCAACCCCCGCCGCGCAAGAGTTGAGCATCGTCAACAACGCAGCCAGTCCACCGAAACTCGCCCCGTAGCCTCGACTCGTCGGCACGGCAACGACTGGACAGGGAACCAACCCGCCGACCACGCTTGGTAAGACTCCGTCCATCCCGGCTACCACCACGACCACCCGGGCTTGCATCAGTCGGCTCTGACGCTCCAGCAACCGATGAATCCCGGCCACCCCCACGTCATAGAGCGTCTCAACCCGACTCCCCATCACCTCCGCCGTCACTCTCGCTTCTTCCGCGACAGGAATATCCGAGGTGCCGGCTGTAATCACCAAGACATGTCCCCGTAGTTGCCGCTTGGGGTCACGGATCGACACAATGCGCGCCTCGTCATGATAGACCGCTCGACGGTCGAGCCGTTTGATGAGCGTGGCCACCTGGCGAGTCGCGCGCGTCGCCAACAACGGGCAATGATGTTTCAACAAGGCCTTCGCAATGGCGCGGATCTGGACCGACGTCTTCCCCTCGCAGAAAATGACCTCGGGAAACCCCTGCCGTAACGACCGGTGGTGATCGACCGAAGCAAAGCCAAGATCTTCATAGGGTAACGTGCGGAGCTGCCCGATAGCCGTCGCCACAGACAGGGTGCCCGTTTGCACCTTGGTCAGCAGTCGTTCGAGCGCTTCAGGATTCATATCTGG
>JANYEF010000420.1 GCA_025363325.1 Nitrospira sp.
CCTTCATCAATCATGCGGGCTCGACCACTCAGAAAAACGGATGGGGGGATGTGCCGAACGGTAACGACTTGGTATCTTCGCCTGCGTGGCCGCGAATGCGCCAGGTTCCGTCCTCATAGACCACGTGGTGAATTTCGTAGAACCAGCTGTCGATGAACACCCGCTTTCCGGTTTCTTTCGACAGGCCCCACAAGCTGCCGGTACAGGAAATATCTGCGGTGGGCTGCTTGGCCGATCCTCCAACATGAATGCGTGAAAACGTGTGGGTGCTGGCCAGGTTGTCATAGCCCTCAAACATCTCCTCCCAAATCTTTCTGAGATCACTCTTCGACAACCCGTGGTAGCGATACTGCTCTGAGTACAGCGACATCAAGCCGTCCAGATCACGGGCGTGGAGTGCGTCCTCCGCCCTGTTGAAGGCAGCCAGAATTTCGCTTACATCCTTGTCGCTACCCTTGACCTCGGCCCATCGGTCTACATAGATCTTGCCTGCGTCTGGCAGGGCGGGCAGACTACAGCCTGCGAGGAACATCACGATCGCGACCAAGACCATACGTTTCCCGAAGACTCTTATCCCGTTCATCCCTAATCCTTTATCAGATTCTGAGCATCGAGGCCATCACACAGCCTCTCATGGTTCCGCACGAGAGGCGAGCCAATGAGGACCGCCGCGTCTCGTCTCGTTCTATTTATCCCCATCCCCGGTTACCGGCCGCACTGTTCACCTTCGCAACCGCCCATGCCGCCCATCGGCCCGCGATGTTCCATGCCGCCCATCCCGCCGCCTGGTCCCATCATGGATCCCATGCCTTCTCCATGTCCCATCATGCCGGTCCATGCTCGTCGGCAAAGCCTCGCTCATACTGGATGATGCTCCAAATCTCTTCGTCCGTCAGTTGCCCGCCAAATCCAACCATGCTGGTACCGACCGATCCGTTCTTGATCACCCAGAAAATTTCGCCTTCCGTACGATGGATCCAGAATCCATGGTACTGGAAATTTCGAGGCGATGGATTCAACTGGGCCGCCACCGGCCCATTGCCGTCCCCGTCTTTTCCATGACAGTTGAAGCAGGCGCCCTTACCGTTGTAGAGCGCCTTGCCCTGCTCGACGATCTCCGGGGAACTCGGCAATGGGCTCGTCAGTGCGCGCGCTTCGGCCAGCTTGTCGGCAGGCACCCGCGACTGCATCATCTGCCGTTCGGCGGCCCCGGCGGGGATGGCAAGTGAAACCACTACGACTAGCAACGGGAACATACTCAGCTTCATCACCTTGCTCCTTTAATCATCTGGCGCGGAGGCTCGAACCAGCAACGTGTATTGTGTCGAGCGCCGAATGTGCGAGGGTTCATCTGGTCTGTTTTGTTTATTTGGTTAGTCTCGTTCAACCGAATAAACAAGTGAGACCAGCCGGTTCTCGCATTTCACGATTCACGGATGTTGGGCACGCCGCTGGCGGCCTGTTACAAATCCAGCTCCACCATCTTGCGGTGGAATCGAGTGATCACGTTGGGATCCGGCGCCAGGCGGATCGGGGCGTCCTCCTTACCTTTGTACGGCAACAAATTCAGCATGAACCGGAGGCTTTCCAATCGCGCCGCCTGCTTGTCGTTGGCCTTGACGAGTATCCAGGGGCTGAATGTCGTGTGCGTCTTGCTGAACATCTCCTCTTTGTAGCGGGTGTAGGAGTCCCACAGCTCTTGCGCCTTCTCATCCACCGGACTCAGCTTCCATTGCTTGAGCGGATCCTGCCGGCGCTCTTCGAATCGCTTCGCCTGCTCTTCCTTCGAGATCGAGAACCAGAACTTGATGATGGTCACACCGTCTTCGTAGAGCATATGTTCGAATTCCGGAACCTGCTGCAGAAACCGCTGGTGTTCCTTCTTGCTGCAGAATCCCATCACCGGCTCGACCACCGCGCGGTTGTACCAGCTACGGTCGAAGAACACGATCTCACCCTTGTTGGGCAGCTGGCGGATATAGCGTTGAAAGTACCACTGGCCCCGTTCTTCATCCGACGGTTTGGGCAGCGCGACCACCCGCATGGCGCGAGGATTCAAGTGCTCGGTGAACCGGCGGATCGTGCCTCCCTTCCCGGCCGCATCGCGTCCTTCAACCAGAATCGCGATCCGTTCTCCGTTGCTCTGCACCCACCGTTGGAGCCTGACCAATTCAACTTGTAATTGCCGCAACTCTTGCTCGTACAGCAGCGTCTTGCGCACCTCTTCGATATCGACGGCTTTGTTCTCAAGCAGCTGAATGAAGCCCTTTCTCGTATTGATCCTTCGGAGATCATCCTCGGTCAAGGCGCAGCCCGGTTCGCCGATACGTCCCGGCCCCTGTCCGACAGATCCACTGCGTGACAGTCGGTAGCCGTCCCCTTCCCGCGGCACCACCGTCTGGATCGTCTCCAGCTCATTGACATCGAGCCGCCCGTCCTTTTCGACGGACTCATCGATGTCCGCCTCATCCCGTCGACCCGCTCGGCCTTTTGACTTCCCAGTCGATTCGCCATCGGCTGCCATACAGAGATTCCTTCCTTTGATACGGAATGAAGCTCCCCGCAGCACGCTGCGGGGCCTCCTGCGAAATTCTCCGAAGCCGCTACCCTCCTTCACCAAGGC
>JANYEF010000427.1 GCA_025363325.1 Nitrospira sp.
CGATCCATTCCCGAGAATGACCTGATCCAGGGTCACCTTCCAACGATCCGCCAGGGCTTCACGCAGGCGAAACGCGCCGCCATCGGGATAGCGATGCAGTGTTGCGGTCCCCTCGCTCAACGCGGCGAGCGCCTTCGGGGAGGAGCCTAACGGATTCTCGTTGGACGCCAGTTTAACGACGCGTGCGAGACCTAGTTCCCGTTGGAGTTCCTCAATCGGCTTCCCGGGAACATAGGGACTCAGCGAGGCGATATCTGGATGGACCTTCAGTGGCATGGCATCAACTGTGGGCCGGATAGGACCCGAGGATTTTCATGAACAGACAGCGGCCAGTGATTTCTTCGACAGCTTTCTTGACCCGCTCTTCCTCAATATGCCCTTCGATATCGACGAAGAAAATGTACTCCCAGGCTTTTCGTCTGGAAGGACGCGATTCAATCTTGGTCATGCTCAGGCCATGAGAGGCAAAAGGCCGGAGGAGATCGTACAGGGCACCGACTTTGTCTTTCACCGAGAGCATCAGTGAGGTCTTATCTTTTCCTGTACGCTCGGGCGGCTTCTGAGACAATATGAGAAAGCGGGTCATGTTGTTGATATTATCTTCGATGCGAGCCTTGATGACCTTCAAGCCATACAGCTGGGCCGCCAACTCCGATGCAATGGCGGCAACAGAAGGATGTTCCACGCACAGTTCCGCGGCACGTGCCGTGCTCGCCACTTCCGAGAAGGGCACATGGGGCAAGTTGGTTTCCAGCCAATTTCGGCATTGGGCAATGGCATGGGGATGAGAGTGAACTTGCTTCACCTCTTCCATCACGCCGGACTTCGACATCAAATGATGGGACACTTCCTGGAGAATTTCGCCATAGATCAGGAGATTGGAGTCAATGAACATATCAAGCGTGTGGTTGACCACGCCTTCGGTTGTGTTCTCGATCGGGACCACACCAAAATTAGCTCGCCCCCGCTCGACTTCACTGAATACGTCCTTGATGCTATTGACCGGAACATATTGGGCGGACGACCCGAATTTCTGCATGCAGGCCATGTGCGTAAACGTAGCTCTGGGGCCGAGATAGGCCACCTTCTGAGGGCCCTCGAGAGAGAGGGAAGCGGACATGATTTCTCGATAGACTGGCCGAATTGCCTCGGATGGAAATGGTCCGGTGTTCTGCTGTATAAGGCGCTCGATTATCGCCGCCTCACGCGCCGGGGTATGGAGATTGGCACCCGCATCCTGCTGTTTCTTGAGCTTGCCGATCTCGACGACGCTTTTGGACCGCTCATTCAGCAGGCACAAAATCTCGTCATCAATGCGGTCGATCTCTTTCCGGTACTCGGAAAAGTCTCCGGACATAGCTAACCCCCTCTTCCCAGCCCAGTGAGGCGGTCACCCGTCCGTCGGCTGGAATGGCACAAGCTAAGTGGGAAATGATACAGGAACCATTCCTGGCAATGCAAGGAGACCCTCGACGTTTCAGGAGCTTGCGTGACGATCCCCGTCCGTTCCTACTCGATGTCAGAAGGACGCGACAGGGACCAGACGCATCACGAGAAGAGGAGAGAGGTCGGCCTTTTGAAATGATCGAAGGCCAGCTTCGTGGCTTGGCGACCACGGCCAGTTCGTTCGAGGAAGCCGGCCTGAATCAGATAGGGCTCATGGACATCTTCGAGGGTGCCCTTGTCTTCCTGAACCGCGGCCGCCAGGGATTCCACCCCAACCGGTCCTCCAGCAAACTTATCGATGATGGTCAGAAGAATCTGACGATCCATCTCATCAAACCCCGCCGTATCGACGCCCAGCCATGCGAGCGCGTCTCGGGCTACAGTTTGGGTAATTCGTCCCTCCGCCTTAACCTGGGCATAATCGCGCACCCGTTTGATAAGCCGGTTGACGATACGAGGGGTTCCTCTAGCACGACCGGCAATTTCATGCGCTCCCTCTGAATCGATCGGGATACCGAGCACCCCCGCCGAGCGGGTCACGATGGTCTGGAGTTCCGCTGGAGAATAAAACTCCAGTCGATGGACGAGGCCAAACCGGTCTCGGAGTGGGGAGGTCAGGGCACCGGCCCTGGTCGTGGCTCCGACTAGCGTAAAACGGGGGAGATCCAATTTCACCGTTCTCGCTGCAGGCCCCTGGCCGATCACGAGATCGAGCTGATAGTCCTCCATCGCTGGATAGAGCGCCTCTTCGACAGAGGCAGGGAGTCGGTGAATCTCGTCGATGAACAGAACGTCGTGTTCTTGGAGGTTCGTCAGGATGGCGGCCAAATCGCCCGCATGGGCCAACACTAGACCGGAGGTCGAGCGGAGTGCAGCCCCCATCTCACGAGCAATGATGTGGGCAATGGTGGTCTTCCCCAACCCAGGGGGGCCATAAAAGATCGTGTGATCGAGCGCTTCGTTCCGCTGCTTCGCCGCCTCGATACAGATCCGCAAGGATTCCTTCATCCGCTCCTGGCCAACGTACTCCTCCAAGGTCTGCGGACGCAGCACCGTCTCGATACTTCGCTCTTCGTCCGTGATCTGCGTACTGACAACTCGCTCTGCGGCCATCGTGAGGGAACCTCTCTCGCTCTAGCAGGATGCTGAAAAAATCCGCCAGCGGCGTTCTCGCTTCGTTCAGATCCTCAACGTACCCCAGAGGGTACGCCTCCGGTCTTCACTCGCTGCGGCCTTGCTGGACGGCCTTTTTGAGCATCCTGCGGCTATTTTGTCATCGGCCCATTCTGTCAGATTCTAACGGTGTATTGTGCATAAACTGAGTTTTTCCGCAGCCTGCGTATGTTTATTTCTTCTCCGGCGTTGGGAGGTACTTCGGTGGAGGCGGCAAGGCACCCTGCCCAGGCGTTGCGGTACTACCGCAGTCCGGCGGGCAGGTCTTACTGCCTTGGGTCGGATCCGGAAGGTTCGACTCCATCTTATCCAGCTGACATTGCGTGACCCGCCCCCCATCCTTATTTCCACAGCGACTCGGCACATTCGAGTTGCCGATTTCACGATAGCCCTCGGGACAGGACCCGCAGACGGACAGCAGATTCGCCCCCAGAGGAACACACTGAACGAGTGTGGGATCGCCGTCCTTGCAAATCTCTTTGGACTCGGTCACGCCTGTGGTCGCATAACCTTCAGGACATGTGCCGCAAGTTTTTCGAATGCTTTTGGGCTCACTCGGCTCTTCTGCTTGCACGGGTATGGCCCCCAGCCCCAATAGGAGCATGGCGAGTCCGAGGGATAATTGAGACCGGACTATTCGTTGAATCAATCTCGTCATCATCTTTACCCCCTTGCAAGTTCCTTCAAAGATTCACGAATCATGTCTTTGAGCACGATGGACTCCGCATTGGATCTCTTCACCTGTTTCAACGCCTCTTTGGCGTCTTGTGGACGGTAACCCAAATTCACGAGCGCCGACAGCGCGTCGTCGAAGGTCGCATCCTGCCCCTGCCTGGGTGAATCGCTTGCCGGCGAAAGGCCAGGTTGGAGTTTCCCAACTTTGTCCTTGAGCTCCAGCACCAGACGGCTGGCTGATTTATTTCCGATCCCTGGAACCGTCGTCAGCTTCTCGACATCTCCCGACTGAATCGCCGAGACCAGGTCGGACACCGGAAGAGCCGACAAGACACTGAGCGCCAGCTTGGGTCCGACGCCGGACACGCTGGTCAACAGCACAAAAGCATCTTTTTCCTGCGACGTCAGAAAACCGAAGAGCTGAATCGCATCTTCACGGACATGGGTGTGAACGCTCAGCGAGGTACTTTCGCTGAGATTGGGCAACCCATAGTAAGTGCTGAGAGGAATGAAAACTTCGTAGCCGACCCCATGCACGTCGAGAACCAGATGGGTCGGCGCCTTGAAGGCCAATCGGCCCGTCAATGAGGCGATCATACTCTATGAGGCAACATAGACTGAAGGTGTTCAGGCTGAAGGCTGAAGTGCTCGGAACTCCGACCTTCAGCCTGGATACCTGAATAGTTACCGCTGTTGTTCATCCAGCGGCGGCCACTTTCTCCATCACCTCGTCGGAAATATCAAAATTCGCATGAAGCTTCTGCACATCGTCATGCTCGTCCAAGACTTCCATCAACTTGAGCATTTGCTCGGCTGCCTTTTCCTCGAGCCTGATCGTGTTCTGCGGAACAGCGGTGACCTCCGCAAACACGGTGTGGATCTTTGCCTCGGCGAGGGCCTTCTTCACGGCTTCAAAGTGGTGCGGATCCGTGATGACCTCAAAGCTTTTCTCGCCCACTTTCACGTCCTCCGCTCCCGCATCAAGCGCGAGAGACAACAGCGCATCTTCATCGACTGTGCCCTTCTCAATCGTGAGCAGTCCCTTCTTGTGAAACTGCCAGGAGACGGCGCCGGCTTCCGCCATATTGCCGTGATTTTTCGTGAGGAGATTGCGCAGCTCGGCGACGGTGCGATTGCGGTTGTCGCTCGTGATTTCCATCAATACGCCGGTCCCTCCAGGACCATACGCTTCCAAATGGAATTCTTCATAGACCACGCCGGGCAATTCCCCCGTGCCGCGTTGAATGGCTTTTTTTAGCGTATCGCCAGGCATATTGGCTTCTTTGGCCTTCAAGATAGCCAGCCGGAGCCGCGGATTACCATCTGGGTCGGCACCTGTACGCGCCGCAATCGTCACCTCGCGGATAATTCTCGTGAA
>JANYEF010000441.1 GCA_025363325.1 Nitrospira sp.
GACGTGGGTTGAATACACTCCGATGTAATTGCTTTCCTACGCGTTTAGGCCGCCGTCCCTGCCGGCACGGACGGGTGGCAACTCGGAAAACACCTCGCTTCCTCCAGGTCGCGGGGTGTTTTCTTATTTCGAAGGAAGGCATCGGACACATTCCGCTCGCATTCGTCGATCCGGGCGATATCGTGCTCGTCCCGAGCCCCGGCTATCCTGTCTATCCTGTTGGGACCAGCTTTGCCGGCGGCATCTCGCACCTCATGCCGCTCACGAAGCAGAACGGCTTCTTGCCTGATCTGACGGCGATTCCCAGGGACGTGGCAAAGAAGGCAAAGTTGATGTTCCTGAATTCGCCGAACAACCCGACATCGGTCATCATGAGCAAGGACTACTTTAAGCGAGTGGTGGACTTTGCCCAGGAGAACCAGATCATCGTGTGCCACGACGCAGCCTATTCGGAGATTTTCTACGACGGCAAGCCCCCTGCGAGCTTCATGGAAGTCGAGGGCGCGAAGGACGTGGGGATCGAGTTCCACTCGCTGTCGAAGACGTACAACATGACCGGCTGGCGCATCGGATTTGCCGTCGGGCATAAGCAGGTCTTGGCGGGACTCGGCAAGGTGAAGAGCAACCTCGACTCCGGCTGTTTCCAGGCCATTCAGGAAGCCGGGATCACCGCGCTCAACCTGGATGATTCTGTGACGGATGGTCTGAGGAAAATTTACCAAGAACGGCGCGACACCCTCGTCCCTGGCCTCAAGCAACTCGGGCTTGAGGTTGATCCACCTCCGGCCGCGTTCTACATTTGGGTCACGGTGCCGAAGGGGTACACCTCCGCTTCCTTCACGGCTCACTTGCTAGATAAAACCGGGATTGTGACGACACCGGGCAACGGCTTCGGCACGCCGGGCGAAGGATATATTCGGATGAC
Organism: Nitrospira sp.; assembly: GCA_025363325.1. GTDB lineage: Bacteria > Nitrospirota > Nitrospiria > Nitrospirales > Nitrospiraceae > Palsa-1315. The sequence goes on from JANYEF010000441.1 coordinate 926, forward strand.
CGTCTGTACATCGAAAGAGCGATTGGCTGAGGCGGTGGAGCGAATTAAGAAGGCGGGGTTCTGAACTGCTGTGATGGGTGATGTGTGATCAGTGATGAGTTTTTGAAACGACGGACCCAACGGCCTTTTACACACAACCCATCACCCATCACTTTTCACTCATCACGATGAGAGAAACTGTCTTCATCGGGTTTGGGTCTAACGTCGGCGATCGGCTCGATTTCTGCGATCGAGCAGTGACGTTGCTGAGCCTGCTGCCACACTCGCAAGTCGTGGGCGTGTCGCTGCTCTATGAAACCGAGCCCGTGAACGATCATGCCCAGCCTGGCGATGGCTGGTTCTTGAACGGCGTCGTGCAGCTTGAGACGGATATCACGCCGAAGAGCCTCTTGGCCATCCTCCGAGAAATCGAACGCTCGCTCGACCGGGATGAGGAAAACCGATCAGGCCCCAGGACCATCGATCTAGACATCCTGTTCTACGGCCAACGGATTATCAACGAACCAGATCTCGTGGTGCCGCATCCTCGCATGCACCAACGCCGGTTCGTTCTGATGCCGCTGAATGAACTCGATCCGCTGTTCCTGCATCCATCACTCCAGCGCACAAGCAGCCAGTTGCTCGCCGAGGTCGGGAAGCAGCCTGAGGTCCGCCTCCTGTTTCCCCAGCCCTCGACCCGCTATGGGTCTCGCCCTGCTTGCAGCCCGCCCCCAGGCTCATGAAGATTATTCGCACTGCACGATCCATGGCTGCATGGAGCGAACGATTACGCCGAGAAGGGGTGACCATCGGGTTCGTTCCCACGATGGGTGCGCTGCATGACGGCCATCGCTCCCTCATTCGAGCCGCTCGATTACGCTGTGATGCACTCGTCGTAAGTATCTTCGTCAACCCGGCACAGTTCAGCCCGACCGAAGACTTATCCGCGTATCCCCGCCCGATTGCCCGCGATCGTGCACTGTGCCGCGAGGAAGGGGTGGATGTCTGCTTTGAACCAACGGCCCAGGCCATGTATCCCGGGGGCTTCCAAACGATCGTGACGGTGCCTGCGCTCGCGCGCCGATGGGAAGGCGAAGCCCGGCCTCATCACTTCGCCGGCGTCGCCACGGTGGTGACGAAACTCTTCGGGATGGTACGCCCCCATCTCGCCTTGTTCGGCCAGAAGGACTACCAGCAAGCGGCGCTGATTCGGCAACTTGCGCACGATCTCAATCTCGGCGTGGCAATTCAGGTGCGCCAGACAGTCAGAGAGCGGGATGGGCTGGCCATGAGTTCGCGTAACATCTATCTCAGCGCCGACGAACGTCGGATTGCCCCCTTGCTCTCTCAGGCACTCCGAGCCGGCAGGCAGATGATCGAGGGTGGGATGAGCGACGTGGCGGCGAGCGAGCAGATCATGCGGCAGACCATCGAACAGGCATCGACCATTCATGTCGAGTACCTGGCCGTTTGCGACCAGGACAGTCTGGAGCCGCTGTCCGTCGTCATGGATCGTGCGGTACTCTTGGGCGCAGTTCGGATCGGTTCGGTCCGATTGATCGATAATCTGCTAGTGAATATGCCGGGCAGAAAGCGTCGTGCTACACATTGAGCGTGGGATCGAGGCCTTGACCGACTAAGAGCCCGAGAACGACCTGCGCCAGACGGCGGTAATGTTCCGGTGGGATCTCCAGGAAGCGGATCCCCATCGATAACGGCCGAACGGAACAGACCATCGCCGTTTCAATGCGGATCTTTTCGTCCTCCATCGTTGGCTTCAAGACCAATTCGATAAAGGCCCCCTCCGGGAACCCCGTCGTCTGCAGAGTGCAGCCATCCATCGAAATATCAGTGATTCGCTTAATCATGGCCGGCTGATCGCGGTCAAGGACCTGGGCCTCGATGGAGGCCGGAAGGCGCGTGTACTGACGCCGATCAAACGCCTGTGTATTGTGGCGCGCACCGGAATAGAATGCACGAAAGCGATTCGTGCAGAGCTGGCATCGAAACGGAAACACATTGACGCGGCTCAACAGGCGCTCGACCCCGCCCTCCTGGTAGGTCACGCGAACGAATGATGTCCCGCAAATCGGACAGTGCAGTTCTTTCATGAACCTGAACGGACCTCGGGCTGAATCGGCCCCTGCTCCGTTAGAATCGGTTCGATGTGCGCCGGCGAGTACGTGGCCGGCTTCACCCATTTCCCGTCTTCGCGCTTATAGCCACCGACCTTGCTCATATTGGACCGATGTACTTCTCGAAAGACCGGATCCATATCGATGCCATAGGACACCGCCGTGCCGTAGACGACATAGAGAAGGTCGGCCATCTCCTTGGCAATGGATGAAAGATCTTCTGCCGCGAGGGCCTCTATCAACTCATCGAATTCTTCCTGAATGAGCCGTACGCGTAGCTCGCGCGTCCGCCCGTCGACGACCGTCGGGACTGGATTAACGACGATATCGAAAGTCCGGTGGAAGGCTTCTACCATTGCCTGCTCGTTTGCCATCAGAAGCTCCTTATTCGCTGTCAAACGGCGAGGCTTTGCGAGAAACGAGTTCCACAGGATCCAACATGGGAATCTCTTTCTCCGACGAGACGCCGAGCTCCTTGAACCGACGGGCTGCCGGCAAGATTCTGGTTTCGAGCGACCCGACCGCCTTATTGTATGACAGGACGCTCTTCCCGAGGGCCTGCCCGACGTCGTTCAAATGCTCTGTCAGCACGGCCATCCGTTCGTAGAGATCCTTTCCTAACCGCCCAGCTTCCTCGGCATGCTCGGTCAATTGCTCCTGACGCCATCCATAGGCAACCGCCCTCAAGAGCGCCATGAGCGTCGTCGGGGTAGCCAGCACCACGCTCCGAAGAAACCCATCCTCGATGAGTCGTGGATCATGCTCCAGCGCGGCGCCAAGAAACTGTTCGCCCGGCAAAAACAGCACGACAAATTCAGGCGCCTGCGCGAATTGATTCCAGTAGGCTTTCAGGCTCAACTCGTCCATGCGCGACCGGACTTGTGCAGCGTGACGGCGCATGCCTTCGAGACGTTGCTCCTCGGTCGAGGCTTCATGTGCGTCCAGATAGCCTGCCAGCACGGTCTTGGCATCCACGATGATCTGCCGCCCACCCGGCAACTGGACAACCATGTCGGGACGGAGGCGGCTGCCGTCGACCGTGATAGACTCCTGCTCGAAAAAATCGCAATGCGCCACCATGCCGGACAACTCGGCCACGCGCTTGAGCGTGATCTCACCCCATTGGCCGCGGATGGCCGGCGCGCGTAGCGCCTTCACGAGGTTGCCGGTCTCCGATTGCAGCCGCTGCTGCGACTCGGCCAGGAGCTTAAGATGCTGATCGAGGCCTCCATAGGCCGCTTGCCGCGATTGCTCCAACTGCCGGAGTTGGTCGTCGTATCGATGCAGCGAGTCTTGGAGGGGTTTGACCAGACTATCGATCGCCTGTTGCCGCTGGGAGAGATCGCCCTTGGCCTCGGCTTGGAGCGTTTCGAATGAGCTGCGTGCAAGGGTCAGAAAGGCTTCGTTGTTCTGTTTGAGGGCTTCGCCGGAAAGAGCTTGGAAGGTCTCGGCCAATTCCTGTCGGGCCTGGCCCAGCAGAGTTTTTTGTTCGTTGAGATGAAGCGCGGCCTCCGCAGCCCTGGTCTCCGCCACTGCACGGGCCTGAGAGGCCTCCGAAAAATCCTGCCTGACTCGATCGAGATCGAGGCAATTTTGTAGTACCTGTCGGCGCAATTCGTCTGCCAGCGATTCTGCCCGTTGCGCCCGCTCGCCGGTGGCCAGCAGTTGGGCCTGCAGGCTTGCGCGTATGCGGGCCGCAATCCAGAAGCCAACGATCAGTGCGCCGAGGAGACCTCCGACGAGAACCCCCACACCAAAGACCGCGCCATCAATCATGGGTGACCGTCCACATCATGCCGCCGACCCATATTTGATCAAATTGTTAGATGTTGCGATAAGGAAAGAATGATTTTGAAGAATACGTAAACTCCCTTGAAAGGTCAAGACAACAAAACGATTAGAGCCGTTCACCTCTACAAGAATGCATCATGTGAGGTGACATTACAGGCTAGTCTCCCGCCTGCTTTTGGATAATGATCTCTCCTCGCTCCGCATCCACGCTGATTCGATCGCCCTCCTTGAGCCTGGTGGTAATGCCAGGCACATTCGCGACTGCCGGCAATCCGTACTCGCGGGCAATGATCGCCCCGTGTGACAGTGTCCCGCCCATCTCGGCGACCAGCCCTGCTGCCATGCCAAACAATGGTGCCATGCCGGGGTCGATGACCGAGACCACGAGAATGTCGCCTCGGCTGACTCGACTCCAATCCTCCATCGATCGGACGAAGCGAACCGGTCCCACGACTCTCCCCCCACTGATGGGAGTACCGCGGAAGATCCCCTCCGAAGCCACAACGGAAGATGCGTCCGTGCCGCGGACCACATCGTTCCAATCCCGAATCGTGTCTGGAACGCTGATCGTGAGGTAACGGTCTCGCTCGGCCCGGCGAGTCTGAATCACCCCTCTCCAATCACTTGATCCTCCTGCTAACAAGTCTGCGCGTTCTTCGATCTTGAAGTAAAAGGTATCCTCCCGCGACGAGAGTCGACCCCGTTCG
>JANYEF010000443.1 GCA_025363325.1 Nitrospira sp.
AGTCGCTAGAGACAGCACTCCAGGCCGCGCTGCTGACGCTTGACGACAAACCGAAGTCGAACTCTTGGGAGTTCCTACATAAGCTCGCGGTCGCGGCGACCGGCGCGGGGGGAGGCGCCTTCGGATTGCTCGGTCTCCCAATCGAACTGCCCTTGTCGACCACCATCATGCTGCGCTCCATTGCCGATATCGCACGCAGTGAGGGTGAACGGCTCCGGACGCCGGGCGCCAAGCTGGCCTGCCTCGAGGTTTTCGCGCTTGGCGGGCCCAGCAAGAGCGACGACGCGAGTGAATCCGCCTACTTCCTGATGCGTGGAGCTCTGGCGAAGTCGGTCTCAGAGGCTGCTGTATACATCACCGAAAGAGGTCTGGTGGAGGAGGGCGCACCGGCCATCGTCAGGTTCATCGCACAGTTGGCTACGCGCTTCGGCGTGAACGTCTCCGAGAAGGCCGCCGCGCAAGCCGTACCCGTGATCGGTGCTGCCGGAGGCATGGTGATCAACGTCCTGTTCATAGACCATTTCCAGGAGATGGCGCGTGGTCACTTCATTGTTCGCAGGCTGGAACGAACGTACGATCCGCAGTTGGTGCGGGCGGAGTATGAGCGGTTGTAGTGTTGCCGATAACCGGACGTTCAAGCAGGGCACAGAGAAATCGGTCCATCGACTACGCAGCACCCCGTTATTCCGGCAGCTCGCCCAACCGTCGTTCGAGAAACCGCCACTCCGGCTCCTGCTGCGTGAGGCTCAGGGCTGGTAGGAGGGACGGGCTTCTTTCGTTCGGCCCAGCTATCTACACAGATTCACTCGTGACGCAGGAGATTTTAGGGCACTCTCACTTCTCTATGGTGTGTAGGGCTCGTGAACGGTGCGTTGTGAGATCCACCAGATATTCCCGTGCTGATCTTTCACGCCTCCTTGCCGATCCCCGTACGGCATCTCGCCGACTTCCATCTCAAGGACCGCCCCGTGTGCGAGGGCCTGCTGCATGGACGCATCGGCGTCCTCAACATACAGATAGTATGCGGCCGCCATAGGTTTATAGCGCTCCGTGGCTTCACTGATCATGACGGTTGAGGAGCCGAGCCGGACCTGCACGTTCGCAATCAGACCGTTGGGCCGCAGGGTACGGCAGGTTTCAATGCCGCCAAGACCCTGTACCAAGAAGCGCACAAAGGCTTCAGCATCGGCCACAAAGAAGTACGGCGTCACCGTGTTGAAGCCAGGAGGGATATACATGTCAGACCTCTAGTGTGAATTAATCAAGCAGGATAGGGAACGAGATACTCTACTGCAAAGTCGCAGGCGTATTCATTACTCAAGCTCACTCTTGCAGTTCGCTCAGCCGTCGTTCGAGAAACCGCCGCTCCGGCTCCTGCTGCGTGAGGCTGAGTGCCCGTTCGTAGGAGGCGCGGGCTTCTACTGTTCGCCCCAGTCGGCGGCAGAGATCCGCCCGCGCCGCGTGGATCAGATGATAGTTCTCTAGATCGCCCCGCGCGAGGATGGTGTCGATAAGGGTAAGCCCCGCCAATGGGCCGTCACGCATCGCGACTGCCACAGCACGATTCAGCTCGACTACAGGCGATGGTTCCGCCCGCATCAGCAGGTCGTAGAGTGAAACGATCTGGCCCCAGTCCGTGGTGGCGGAGCTGGGCGCCTGGGCATGCGCCGCTGCGAGGGCTGCTTGGATGGTGTACGGACCGACTTGGCCTGAGGACAGCGCCCGTGCCACCAGCGAGACTCCCTCCGTGATCTGATTCCGGTTCCACAGGGCGCGATCTTGATCTTCCAAAAGTATCAGATCACCGGTCGGCGACGTACGCGCCGCGCGTCGCGAATCGTGAAGCAGCATAAGCGCCAAGAGTCCCATCGCCTCAGGCTCCGGGAGCAGTTCGATCAGCAACCGCCCCAGGCGGATGGCCTCAGTCGAGAGGTCGTGTCGCGTGAGCGAACCGCCCGATGACGCAGAGTACCCTTCGTTGAATACGAGGTACACGACTCGGAGCACGGCCTCAAGACGATCCGGCAGCTCTTTCTCCATCGGCACTTCATAGGGGATACGGGCCTCGCGGATCTTTGTCTTCGCCCGCACGATCCGCTGCGCAACGGTTGCCGGTTTCGTCAGGAACGCGTGGGCGATCTCCTCGGTCGTGAGGCCGCAGACTTCGCGCAGCGTCATCGCAACTTGCGCCTCCGGCGCCAGGGCTGGATGGCAGCAAGTAAAGATTAGCCGGAGCCGGTCGTCCTCGACATGCTCGTCGTCCCACTCATCGGCGTCACCGGTGCGTTGTTCGAGTTGCTTGGCGAGTTCCATCAGCGACGCGTCGAACCGGGCGCGCCGTCGCATGCCGTCGATCGCCTTGAAGCGGCCGGTCGAGACGAGCCATGCCCGAGGATTGGCGGGCACGCCATCGCGTGTCCATTGTTCCACTGCGATAGCGAACGCATCGTGCAACGCCTCTTCAGCAGCCTCAAAGTCGCCCAGCAGGCGAATCAACGTCGCGAGCACCTGGCGCGATTCCGTGCGATAGACGGCATCCACCACCGCACGTACGTCTTTGATCGCGGCGTCGCTCATCAGCACTGAATCTCCCCATAAAGTGGGTGGCAAGGGTCGAGGAAGGAACCTTGGTGGCGCAGACCTAATCACAGGATTTGACAGAGAGTCAAGGCGGCAGAAGAATCGCAGGAATCTTTAGTAGACGTGCCAGGGTGGAACAGTGGAATCAATGCGGGGAGTCTCCAGACTGCGACACCACACCTGCTTCTGAATGAAGTGGGTGCCGTTCACAGCCAACGCCTGGAAGATGACGGGAGCACAGGACTCGGTCAAGGTAGCTTCGACGATCAGACGCTCGCGGCGAACGCCAAGGGGGTTGTGGCCGAATTTATCAGAGAGAAGTCGGCACCATTCATCCTTGGGATGCTGGCACACCACCTCGGGCTCGATGGTGATGCGGCGTTTGCCCCCGACAGCCATGCCGTTCAACCCCAGTTCGATACCGTCTTGAGTGCTGCTGAGGAGGCGGGAGTCCATCAGGGCGTTGTACAGGGCGACGTGGAATCCGGAGTAGACCACAAGGGGACCCTTGTAGACGACCGATCCGTCGGCATAGCGAATGTCCACATCGGCGGAGATGCGGCGGCCCCAAGCAGCCAGGGAGCCTTGCCCAACCTGCTCATCCACAGTCTTGACGAAGTCACGCTTTTCTTGCTCGAGTCGCTTGCGAACAGTGTCCAAATTATGAATCGACCAGGGGTACAAGCCGGTGTCGAGTTTGGCGTCACAGCCGGTCTGAGCCAGAGCGAGCAGTAGAATGAGCAGCAACCGCGTTAGCATGACAGGCTCCAGCAAGGTTCTATTTGGAACCCTACCCCGTGAGAGCAGGTTGGTCAAAAGAATTGGAGATTTGGCGCGATGGGTGGGCGAGACGATTACTGCGATGCGAAGCGACTAGCAGAATGTGGGGAATCCCAGTTTCTGCTCAATATCCACTCTGAACTTGTGAATAGGGATGGTGCAAGAACGACTTGCAGGATGCTCAAAATGGCCGTCCAGCGCGGCCGCAGCGAGTGAAGACCGGAAGCGTACCCTCTGGGGTACGTTGAGGATCTGAGCGATGCGAGAACAAAGCTGGCGGACTTTTTCAGCATCCTGCTAGAGCTTCTGCATGATCCGTTCGGCATAGCCGGTGAGTTCCATGTAGCCCTGTCCGTGAATGGGCTTTCCCTGTGCCGTGCCGGTGGTCTCGATGGCGCCTTCCCAATAGGCCATTTGCGTGCTGCGTTTCGGAGAGAGTTCTTGATCGGCCATGCGGGGTACGAGTTCTAATGAAAGTTGTTGTGACGGAATAGTCAGGCGCCACCGCTGCGGATAGCGGGCCTTGCTTGCAGGACTGGTCCAATAGCTGGTTGGTTCGAGTGTGAAGTCTCCGAGTAACAGATGGTGCCCCCGTCCGTCTCGGTTGATCAATGTGCCGCTTGAGGCCGGATGGGCCGATCCGTCCGCCCGGCGGAGCCGATAGAGCATGAGTTCTCTCTGGTCATCGAGTTGCAAGCTGAACCAGTCCCATCCCACCAAATCCTTATCGAGATCGGCGGACCCGAACTCATGGTCCATCCAACTTGTGCCGGCCACGTCGAACGACTCCTTCCCGATTGTGAGGGTGCCGGTCGTGGCCAGTCTGGTGAAGGAATAGTAATGGGAGGCTTGCCCTGTGGCCGAACCTTTGTGGCTGATCCCGTCGGTGCCATGCACAACGAGCGGTTTTTCCGGCGAGGCCGTAAGTTGAATGGCCAGGTCGCCCTCTGTTGCCTGGAGGGTCTGTGTGCCAGGAGTGGCCGACAGCGATTCGGCGCTCCAACGATCGATCCAGACGTGGAGTCGATCCTGCGCCGCACCGGCCTTGCCCAAACCGGCCCGGCTCATTTTGTCCGCATAGTGAAACCGGCCCTTACTGAGATCGCTCACGGCGAAATGGGCCAGGTATAGGTGCGTAACGGCCCATTGCGACGGCAGGGTCTTCGTCTGCTCGCGCGGCATGCCACGGCGGAAGAAGGTGAGTTCATAGCCGAATGGCCGACCGTCCTTCGCCGTGAGCTGGCCGGTGTAGTACCACCATTCGGTGCGAAACTCCTCATGCGCCCCGTGGTCGCGCGGGAAGGCATAGCGATAGCCTTCCGTGGCGATTCGGAAATCCTGCGCGGTATCGGCCGCAAGTCCGGGCACGACGACCAGCAGACTGCTCGACAGGAACAGGAGGTATCGAAGCTGACGCCACAATATATGCATGGGTGATGGAGGTTCCGTACGGTACGGGAATCGTCGCCTGCGCTTATAGCATGCTTCGGCAGGCGGCACAAATCTCCTGTGCTGATAAGGGTTTTCGTCAACTCGACGTGTGAACGATGCCCTCCTTGCGCCGTTGACAACTTTGTCGACCATCAGTTATCGTGAGCCCCATGCAGACCGATCATGGGCGAGAGCACCAGGAACGCGACCAGCGTGACAGCGTGACGCCATTTCCCATTCCCTCACGGATTCCGGTGTTCCCGCTTCCGAATGTCGTGTTGTTCCCCAATACCTATCTCCCCCTGCACATTTTTGAGCCGCGCTACCGTGCCATGGTCTCGGATGCGGCGATCAGCGGGCAGTGCATCGGCATGGCCCTGCTCAAGGAGGGATGGGAAACGGGCTATTATGGCCATCCGCCCGTGTTCTCGATGGGCTGTGTCGGTCGATTAGTCAGTGTGCAGCCGATGGCCGATGGTCGATCCAACATCCTGCTGCAAGGGCTGGAACGGTTTGAGATTGAACGAGAGTGGTACGACAAAGCCTATCGTGAGGCCACGATTTCTGTCACGGTGCGGGGCACAGAGGCGTCGCTGGATCCCACGGTCCGCCAGCGCCTGTTCACCACCCTGGAGTCCTATCTCCGGTCCCGCGATGAGGTGCCGACATGGCGGGAGCTGTTTCAGAAAGACGTCGACGATGAGACGGTCGTCAATACCCTGTCCACCTACTTGGAATGTACGCCCGTGGAAAAGCAGTTTCTGTTGGAAGCCGACAGTCTCCATCAACAAGCCCGCCGTCTCACTGACCTCATCGAATTCATGATGCACGATCAATCTGGCCCGAAGGGCTGGGGTTGATGGATCGCGCCATCGCCATCCAGGTGTCTCACCTGACGAAAACTTTTGATGGCCATACGGCCGTCTCCGATCTGTCGTTTGAGGTCTATTCAGGGGAAGTGTTCGGTCTGCTGGGGCCGAACGGAGCGGGGAAAAGCACGACGCTCCGGACGCTCATCACCCTGCTGACGCCGACGTCAGGCACGGCGAGCGTTTTAGGCCACGATACGGTGCGCGAGGCGGATGTCGTCCGGCAACTCATCGGTTACGTGCCTCAAGAACGGGCCATCGACCGCTTTCTCACCGGCCGGGAACACCTCGAACTCCTCGGCGCGCTGTATCACTTGCCGAAGGCTGAAGCCACGAAGCGTATCGCCGAGCTGCTGAAGCTCGTAGAACTGGAAGAACCTGCCGATCGTCCGGCGAAGACATACTCCGGAGGGATGAAGCGGAAACTCGACATTGCCTGCGGTCTCCTACCGGACCCCAAAATCTTGTTTCTCGACGAGCCGACGTTGGGTTTAGACGTGCAGAGCCGGCTTCGAATTTGGGACTACATGCGGATGTTGAAGGCGCGCGGCATGACGATCGTGATGACGACGAATTATTTGGATGAGGCGGACCAGCTCTGCGATCGGTTGGCCATCATCGACAAGGGAGTAATCAAGGCGCTCGGATCGCCGACTGAGCTGAAGATCGGGCTGGGCGGCGATATCGTGTCGTTGACCTTGAAGGACCAGACGAAGATCCCCACATTGGTCACTGCGTTGACCGGACAACCCGCGATGCGGGCAGTCAAGGCGACGCCCACCGGCCTGGATATCCGGGTCGACTCGCCTGAGAAGGCCCTCCCCGCGATCCTCGAGTCCGCGAACCGATTGGATTGCCGGCTGGAGTTTATTGAGTACCACCGGCCGCGGCTGGACGACGTGTTCATCGCCCATACGGGGCGGTCCATGACCGAATCGGTCCAAGACATTCAGACAGGATAAGGAGAGACAGTGGCGCAGTACTGGCAGGAAATTCATGCGTTGACGATGCGGTGGGTCCGGCGGCTCAGCCGCGAGAAATTCAGCATGTTGTTCACGCTCGTGCAGCCGATGCTGTTCTGGCTGATCTTCTTCGGCAACCTGTTCCAACGGGCCGCGAATGTGCAAGTGACGCAGGCCCCGGACTACATCAGTTTCCTGACGGCCGGCGTAGTCGTCATGACGGTGCTCAACAACGGACTCGCTGGAGGCGTCGATCTGCTGTTCGACAAGGAGAATGGGTTTCTGGAGCGGCTGATGACCACGCCGATCCATCGGAGTTCCGTGATCCTGAGCCGCTTCATCTTCGTCATGACGATTACCTCGCTCCAAGTGCTCGTGATCCTCGGGGTGGCCTTTCTGTTCGGCGTCCAGCCGGCGACGGGGCTCCTCGGTATCGCCACAATTCTCATGATTGGGATGCTCTTTGGCGTCGGTCTCACAGCGATTTCCATGGCGATGGCCTTTTCCGTGAAAAGTCACGGCGATTTCTTTTCGGTCCTGGGATTCCTGTCGCTCCCGATGATTTTCTTGAGCTCGGCCTTGGTGCCCTTGGCGGGGATGCCTGCGTGGATGGGATTCCTGGCGCGCTTCAATCCGATGACCTGGGCGATTGACGCGGTACGGCCGTTGATTCTTTCCGGCTGGACTGATGCGCTCCCCCATGTCGGGATGGTGGTGGTCGTCATGGTGATTTTTGACGCCCTCTGTCTCTACGGGAGCGCCAAAGTCTTCCGTCGGGCGATGGGCTAATGGCCGGGCTTTCGGGGAGTCCCACCATGCTGGTAAACGAGAGTAAAATCCGGGCCCTGATCCGACTGCTGGCCGATGAGGACGAGAAGATCGTCCGGACCATCAGCGGTAAACTCATCGACATCGGTCCCACTGCAGTTCCCCTGCTTCAGGAAGCGGAGATCGAACAGCCGGAAATGGCTGACCGTCTTGTCTCGGTGCTCGAGGAAATCCGCGGCGGCAAGCTCGAGGATGAACTCATGGAGCTGGCGGCGCGGCCGGATGGCCCGATGGATCTCGAACAGGGCGCCTTTCTGATCGCCCGCTATGCCTATCCCTCCCTCACAGTCGCCTCGTATACCAGACAGCTCGATGAAATGGCGCAGGAAGTACAGGATCGGATCGGTCCGCGGGCGTCGGGCGAGGAAACGATCAAGACGTTGAACCGGTACCTCTTCACGGAGCAGGGCTTCAAAGGCAACACGAAGAATTATTATGAGTTGGAGAATAGTTACCTCAACTGCGTGATCGACCGGCGAACGGGCATTCCGATCAGCCTGTCGACGGTGTACCTCCTTGTCGGGAAGCGGCTGGGTCTTCCGGTTCATGGGATCGGGATGCCGGGTCATTTCTTAGTGAAGTACGAATCGGATCGCTACAAGGTCTTTGTCGATTGTTTTAACGGGGGGGCGTTGCTGACCGAGAAGAATTGCCAGCGGTTTCTCACGGAAGCCGGCTATGGATTCGACGAGAAATATTTGCAGCAGAGTCCGGTGCGCGCGATTCTCTCCCGTATGATCAAGAACCTTTTGGCCATCTATGCCAAACTCAACGACCCCCTCAAGAAGGCCCGCCTGACGAAATTCATCGAGATCCTGGGGTGTGATAACCGCGAAGGCGGCTTGTAGCCGATATTCGCGCGAGACTCGCGAGACTTGCGAGAAAAGCGGGACTAGCCGAAAGCTTCATCAACTTCGCAGGCTGCTCAAAAAGTCCGTCCAGCAAGGCCGCAGCCGAAGAAAGCACCGGAGGCGTAGCCTCTGGGCTACGTTGAGGATGCTTTCGAGGGGAGAACGCCGCTGGCGGGCTTTTTCAGCGGCCTGCTATAGTTTGATTGTCATTAAGTCCCGCCCAACCACAATCTTTCCCCCGAACGCTTCCCCTGCCTGTTCCCGCACATTGTATCGTTCGGTGATCGGATAGAAGTGCGATAAGACGAGCTGGCCGACTCCGGCCTCTCTGGCCACCTGCCCACATTGACCGGCATGTAGATGGACCGGGTTTGGCCGACTCGCCGGGAAGGAACAGTCCAGTACCGCGAGATCGACGTCTCCACAGAGGCGCACGAGGCTGTCGCAGTATTGCGAATCGCCGGAATAGGCCAGGGCCTTCCCGCCATATTCGATTCGATACCCCAGGCAATGGAGGTTCTGCGTGTGGGTCACAGTTCGGGGAATCACGGTCGTCTTTCCGATCGTAAAGGCGCGATCAGCCACTTCCTTGAAATGAACCGGAAACGGCGCATGTGTGAAACCGGGTAAGGTGGCGAAGAGGGCCCGGAAGAATTTCTTGGTCCCGCGAGGGCCGATCACCGTGAGCGGTGGCCGCGTTCCACCTTGGTATTTCGTAAAGATCATCGCATCGAAGAAATAGGTGATGAAGTCGGAAAAGTGATCGGCGTGGTAATGGGAGAAGAGAATGTGGGTGATCCGATGGCGATTCACGCCGGTCTTGAGGAGATTCGCCAACGTGCGTGGGCCAAAGTCCAACAGGATCGTATGGTCGGTGCGGACGAGATAGCCCGAGGCTGCGCGCGTGGGGTGGATGTTCGTGCCGGAGCCGAGAATGGTTAAGCGCATGGGTCTGATCAGGTTGAGGTGAAGGCTACGTGTAAGGTTAAGCCGAACAGGGTATCTCTTGCCACTCTGAACCTCAGCCTAAACCTAGGGCTTGTGTTGGAAGCTATCCCGCAAGCGGAGCAGCAGCGTGCGAGTCTGGTCCACTTCTTCTGGGCTCAAGGCCCGCTCAAAGAATGGACGAAGAAAGGCCAAGTGGGCCGCAAAAGTCTTTCGAAAGAGCGCATCGCCTTTCACGGTTAACGAGATCTTAGTGCAACGGCGATCTCTTTTCATCGCATCCCGCCGGATCAGACCTTTGGAGACCAGTCGATCGAGGACGCCGGTGAGCGTGCCTTTGGTAACGAGCGTCTGGGCCGAGAGTTCCGAGCAGGTCATGCCCTCCGTATCTCCCAGCGTGGCGATCACATCGAACTGTGAGGGCGTCAGCCGTAGCGATTTGATATGGCGAATGTCGATGCGCCAGAAAGCCAGATAGGTCTCGACCAGTGGTCGCAACACTTTCAGATAGGGATCGTCCTTCAGATGCGGTAACTCCATGCCGAGAGGATAGTCCGCACTAGGACGGAGATTCAAGAGGGGAGGCGGGGAGCGGCCAGGTGCCCTTCTTGCTCGCAGAACGCGCACAATCGGAATGTGCTCGTTCGATGCGCGCAGTAAAGGGCAGCCTTGGCCGCTCCCCTAGAGAGAGATGTAGAGGATTTGGAAGTGCTCGTTTGTTCAGCGACAATTAGAACTGTGGGGTCCGTCCTCCTAACCGCCGGTCCTGTACGCTCTCCGCTCTACCACGGGAGGGCGCATGGTCACAGACCGGCAAGTGAGGAG
>JANYEF010000518.1 GCA_025363325.1 Nitrospira sp.
GCCATCACCATCTGAATCTATTGCTCCGCAAGCACATCATGTTTCACGGTGACCATAACCAACAGATCTTCTATTCTCCTTGGCGCAGGAGTCTTCGTCCGCTCAGAGGCATTCTGCACGCAGCGTTTACATTTACCATGGGAGCGATGCTCTTCGAGCGGCTTTCAACGTGGGCATCGGGGCTGGGTGGACCGGCTCGATGGAAACGCGCAGGCCTCACCCAGCGCGATCTGCAGCGAGCCAGGTTCCGCTGTGTTGAGGAGGTGGAATCCGTCCGCTACTCGATCCAGGATTTGGAGTATGCCAGCTGGCATCTCAAGTGGCTCACCGGTTCAGGCCAGCGGGTGGTCAAACAGTTGGCAGAAACGATCAAGCAGGTCAATCAGAACATCGCGCCCCATCGTAAGGCTGTTCTTGCATCCACGTTCGGCCCCTCCCTCCGCCGCCATGTGAAAGAACTCCAACAAGCTCGGCAAACCTACGGGCCGGTGCGGCTGGGCAAGGTGTGACTAGGTTGCGGGGTTACTGTTGGGCAGGGGTGATGTGGTGCTTGACCCATTCCAAGAACGCATCGCGTGAGAGCTGTCCCGCTGCCAGATCAAGTACGATGCGTTCTTGTTCGTCGACTGGCGCGCGAAGTTCGTGTCCATTCACCAGTAAGAAGACTTCCATCGCGGCATGCCCCATGCGCTTGTTGCCATCGATGAAGGGGTGATTGAGGACGAGGGAGAAGCAGAGTGCTGCCGCCTTAGAAGGGAGGTCGGGATACAGGTCAGCATCACCGAAACTTTGGCGTGGTTGAGCAAGGGCAGACTCAAGGGCGTTGATGCCTCGAATTCCGCCAGCACCACCCCACCGTTCCAAGACGGATTGGTGAAGCTCCAGAACTTCAGCAAAGGTGAGATACCGAGTCACGAGAGGCGGCGGTAGAGCTCGGCGTTCTTCTCCATCACCCGCTTGGCAGCGGCGTGGAACGCGTCATCAGGCTGGCCGATAAAGTCGTTGATGCCGAGGCGCACCATCTGCTCGACGGTCAGACCCTCGCGTTTGCCCAGCGCTTCCAGCCGCCGCATTTCTTCATCTGAGAGAGATATTGTGAGCGTTGCCATGATCGGCTCCTTCGCTTAGGATGCTGCGTCTTGTGATGGGGTCAGTATAGGGGAAAGAACTCGCGAGGGCAAACCCTTGAAACCAACCCGCCGCCATGCGAAGGAACTCCCGCAAGCCCACCAAACCTACGGGCCAGTGAGACTGAGCAATGTTTGAGCGAGAAGTCTTCACCGTCCATTGTTCTGTCCAAGCCTCTACGCTATCATGACGGCCATGCTGAGACCTGTCTTCAGAAAGGGCAAGTCGTCTCTCCGCAAACAGAAACAGCAATCGTTAACGCAGACACCTGCGATGCGGAGGCTAATTGCTCGTCAGAAAAAACTTCTGCTGTCGCTTGCCGGCATCGGTTCAAGCGGATTCAGCGACATTAGTGCAGCGCATGACGCGTATCTGAATGAGACACGTCAATGAGAGAAACGGCTCCAGGCACTGTTTCCCCCCACGTATGAGACAGTGGTTTACCAGAATTACTCAGAATATTGAGGAGTCTCTTTCCCGGGATAGGGTACTGGTGGCCAGTCAGTTCCATGCCATTCATGTACCATTAGTCGAATGAATTCCGGGAGAATTTCTTCAAGAAGTAGGATGGCCGGATATAACGCATCCCTGCTTTTTCGTGTTGACGCAGAGGAACTGCCGTGAATTATTTGATTGCGAAGAACCAGGAGTCTCTCGAAGAGACAGGAGAGGCAAGTCACGGCATCGCTATTCCCCAGTGATTTTTCAAATCGAAGCAGCCCATTGCGTGATCTCTCTCGGTACTTGTCTTGTTCTTTGCCCCACCACTCATTCCAAAGATACCTGCTCCGGATAAGCTCCCGCGCTTGCACCTGAAACTGCTTCTTGCCGATTAAGTGGCTGAGCTGACTTTTGCCAGATCGGAGTTCGGTCAGCCTCTGCACGAATTCGCCGAAATCTTCCTTGTCTCCTGATTTGTATTCTTTCGCGTAAGGTGGCTGACCGTAAAGTGCGTTCAGCGCAATCCATAGATCTACAAAACGAGGTGGTCGATCCTCATCTGATAGCTCGGCGGTTCGTCGAAGCCAGGAGATCGAGCGTCTTACTCGATCAATGATCGGCTGGGTTGATACTGTTGGTTTCGCGGAAAATCGGAAACGAAATTCCTCGTCAAGTTGTTGAACAGTTTCCCGAAACATTTGTTTTCGTGTTGGCACTACTGTGATCCTTAACGCAGTAGAGAAACTGACATTGGATTGTCATTTGGGTCGGCGGCGCCCTTTGCTTAAAACCTTTGGCCCATCCAGCAGATAATCCACAAAGTCTCGTGCTCCATTGCAGGCTCGATTCAGATTCTCATGGTCCTCTGCATAGACTCCTTGCTTGACCAACTCTTGCCTAAAGTTCTTGAGAGCCGTTTCCATGAGGGATTTCAATGGTTCGGTCGTCATGTTTATTTCCTTTCGTAGGGGATTTTCACCCTCAGGGCTCAATATTGCAAAGGGGTACAATATCTTTCAACTTCCTCTGAGGTGGTTGCTTGGGAGCGGTGTCTCGGACATCTCCTGAGGATGCAAAGAGTCGCTGCCACCATGGAAGATCATCCCTCGTAGCAACGGTTTCAGTTGTCTTGGGGATGGAGCCTTCCCCTAGAAAGGAGGAATACAAACGAGGAATCTCCCTAATTTCCCCAGTGATTCCCTTAATTTTGCGAGCCACGTTAGCTGGAAGCGCCATCGTAATCGAGAAGCTTCGTATGTCGTCGAACGCAACAACTCGATCCGAATACGGGAAGGCTTTGTTATGGATGGCCACCGAGCCAGCAACTAAGACTTGGCGATCATCACCGAACCACCGAATATGATCATACAAGGCTAAACCTAGCTCCGTTTCGGTGCGAAACTCGATCACTGGCGCAATGGGATTCATGTCTAAATAGGAAAGGCTGTCTGGGTCCCTATTTCCATTCGTATCCGAACACGACCATCCTTCTCCATTTTCAAGCGTAACATTGAGAACGAAAGTGAGTTCCTCAACGCGGTCTCGAAAGTATCGGGAGACGACCTCATCTCTCCCCATCCTAATGACGGTAGCCTCTGTGGTGCGTCCTTTCGTGTCATCAGGGTGCTTGCCGCGTACTAAACGCTTAATCTTGCTGTTGCCGCCGAGAGACTGTGCCGTTTCTTCCATTGCCACTCGGATTGCCTTGCTTGTTTGCAAGGTGATTGGGACCCGGAGTTTCATCATGTCCCCGTTGATAGGATCTACCCCGATCTTATGGAGCGTCGGTTCGCCTATGGCGATTAGATATCCTTGTTCCAGGATCTTCTGAAACAAGCTGTCCACCATTGCCCTCTCATCCTGGGCTTTTCTTACGAGTGATTCTCCAGAAACAAGGCGTTGGAAGAGGGCAGTTTCGTTCTTCTGTAGGGCTGCGAATGCTTTTTCCCGCTCTCTGATTTGATCCAAGGCGGTGTCACGCTCCTGACCAGGGGAGATTCGAACGACCAACTGCTTCCAGGTTTCGAGTTCCTTGCCGAGCCGAGCGTAGTCTTCCTGGAGCTTCTTATATTCTTCCGCGACGTTCTTGCCCTTGATGCGCTGGGCGAGTTCTTCCATCTTGTCGGTGGTTACGGTGGTTTTGATCTTGACAAAGAACCGCAAGCCATCGCCGATCAATGTTCGGCTTTTGTCCAAAACCTCGACTTGAAGAACGCCGCCCGCAATGGTTTGTATCTCCTCAGTGGTCAAATCGAGGTGTTGAACTTTCGTATAGCTCTCGACATAGGTGCCAGCTTGCTCCAGCGCTATCTGTTTGGCTCTCTGCAGAGCCATAGCCTCAGCGAAGGACGGCGTTTCCCCATCGCCCATTAAGTATGCGGCTTCGGCGGTCAGGACTTTGGTTTCAGCGTGAGCGACGAGAGGAACAACGAGTAGGAGTAGCGAGGCCAGGATCGACAGGAAGGATCGTCGCACTGTCATAGTTCTCGGATGCTACGCTTTGCAAAAATTTGGGTCAAGTTAAGCGGCCAGTGGGATCATCTTCCTGACTGCAGAACCTGGGTATTGCGGCGAGTTCGTTTTGTGATCCAGAAGGCTGCTCAAAACGGCAACCCAACAAGGCGGCAGGGAGCGGGACCACCGGAGCATACGCGGTGAGGGTATGTGAGGAGGGCACGCGACCGACAACGAAGTTGGGGGTCGTTTTCAGCAGCCGTCAAGGTTCGACGGTGACGTCCACAAACGCTGGCACAGAGTCCGCTCCCTTCTTATCCGTTACCCTCAGCTTAAACCGGTAGGTCCGTTTCTCTGACACGGTCGGCGCGAGAAACGAGGCTTCGGCGTTATCCACGTCCAACATTGCGATCTTGTTGCCTCGTACCTGACTCCACGCATAGTACAGGGCTTCGCCTTCGGCATCGCGGCTGTTCAATCCGCTCAGCTTCACTTTCGTCCCAGCCCTCACGGTCTTGTTCGCTCCGGCGTCGGCCACTGGTGGTTCGTTCGGCTCGTCGTTCACTGTCACCCCGACATCAAGTGAGGCTTGCTTGCTGCGGTTCGTGACCGTAAGGACGGTCTTGCCGTTGCCGACGATCTGTAAGAGGCCATGGGGCAACACCCGAATGACTGTGGGATTTGACGATTGATAGGCCGTGCCGGAGGCAGGGGAACTGATGCGTCGGGTCACGCCATCGGTAAACTCACCCACCACGGGCAACTCGAAGACCTTACCCATTGAATCGACGTGGCCGAATGCGGAAGATTGTCCCGTTCGTCCGAGCTGCAGGGGTTTATCGGTTTCGAACTCAATGGTCGCGAGAGCGGCGGCTGGTTCTACGTTCACCAGGATTTCATCGAAGACGGAGCGAGTGCCCAATCGTCCTCGTGAAATTTCGGCGACCGCCAGCAATCGCATGGGCCCGATGCCGTCTTTGGGGATGCGCAGTGTGCCGCCGAAGGCCGGATCATGATCGGACAATCCGATCAGCGCCACCGGCGCCACGATCGATCCCGTGGCTGTGGCGTCCTCCTGTTCCACCAGGGTGTCATCCTGTTCGCTATACCAATAGTAGCGGACCTGGACGATGCCGGAATCTTTGCCGAGGTCCACACGGGCGGTAATGGTTGTACCTGATGTCAGCTTCGCCCCTTCCGCCGGTTCGACGATCGTAAAGGCCTGTGCCTGCTCAGAGAGCAGGCACAGTAAGCTGGCCACCGTAGAGAGGCAAAAGGTCCGAACCCACGTGTGACGTTTCACGCCTAACGTTTCACGCCTCACGGTCACCTCTTGAGGTGGAATGGCACGTCGGTCAGGATGACACGATCTTTGAATAGCAGCGATGCCTTTAATAGGAGGGCCCGCTGATTGTGGAGGATGTTCTGCCACCAGCGAGCCGGGAGAATTTCTGGAATTACGACGGTGACCCAGGTGTCCGGCTCCTTTTCCAAGAGCTTCTCCACATAGTCGAGGAGGGAAGTCAGGACGGATC
The DNA here is from genome assembly GCA_025363325.1 of Nitrospira sp. GTDB lineage: Bacteria > Nitrospirota > Nitrospiria > Nitrospirales > Nitrospiraceae > Palsa-1315. Next base: position 5,559 of record JANYEF010000518.1, read on the forward strand.
GATAGGGCGAGGGCAAGACGACGATGTTGACGCCGCATCCCCACTGGGCCCACTGCATTTCGAGTCGGGCCGTTTTTTCCGGGTCTACGTCGACTAACACCGCTCGAACTTCTCCTGGCCGGCTTCGGGCATAGTCTACCGCGCGGATGACGGCACGGTTTACCCCGTTGATCGGAATGATGACGATATTGCGGCGAGGCATCGGAGGGCGGCTTCCTCGTCGATCGAGTGCGATCTGGTCGGAGACGGCCTTATAGTGCGCGTGAATGCCTCGGAACATCATGATTAGGATTGGGATCAGCACGATGACGATCCAGGCACCGTGCATAAACTTGGTGCTGGCGATGATTGCGGTCGCAATGGCTGTGGCGACCGCGCCGATGCCATTGATGATAATTTTCTTTCGCCAATGAGGTCCGCGTTTGCCCAGCCATCGGCGGACCATGCCGGCCTGCGCGAGGGTGAACGAGAGAAACACGCCGACGGCATAGAGTGGAATCAGTGCGTGGGTGTCACCGCCGAAGATGACAATGAGGAGGCACGAGAAGACTCCCAGGATGATAATGCCATTGGAGAACACCAGGCGGTCGCCCATGAGCTCCATCTGTTGGGGCATGTAGCCGTCGCGGGCTAACAACGATGCGAGGCGTGGAAATCCGGCAAAGGCGCTATTCGCCGCGAGGACCAAGATCGACATCGTGGAACCTTGTATCAAATAGTAGAGGACTCCTTCGCCGAAGATGGCATGTGCAACCTGCGAGACAACGGTTTCATCGTCTTTCGGCAGGATGCCCAAGTGATATGCCATCGTACTGATGCCGAGGAAGAGTATGCCCAGGACGAGCGCCATCGTGATCATGGTGATGACGGCGTTCTTCGGTTCAGGGGGGCGAAACGCCGGCACGCCATTCGAGATGACTTCCACGCCGGTGAGTGCCGTACAGCCTGATGAGAAGGCACGGAGCAGGAGAAACAACGACACCGATTCGACCGCGGTTTGAGCAGCCACGCTCTGAGAGACTACGGGGGTGAGTTGTCCAAACAGGAGTTGAAATGCTCCGACGGCCAACATGAGGAGCATGGTCCCAATGAACATGTAGGTCGGGACGGCAAACACTTTCCCCGACTCCCGAACACCGCGCAGGTTGACCAGGAGAACGAGCAAGATGGCAAACACGCCGAGTACCACGCGGTACGGAAAGAGAGCGGGAATGGCGGAGGTGATCGCGGCGATGCCGGCCGCCACGCTGACCGCGACGGTCAGGACATAATCGATCATCAACGAGGCCGCTGCGGTCAGTCCTGGCCATTCACCCAGGTTCGACTTCGACACGGTGTAGGCGCCGCCGCCTCCCGGATATTCGAAAATGATCTGGGAGTAAGAGAGTGTCAAAATCGCAAGCAGGAGGATGATCATCACGCTGATCGGAATCGAGAAATGCGCAAAGGCCAGACTGGATGGAATGAGGACCAGGAGGATTTCTTCCGTGGCGTATGCGACCGAAGACAGGGCGTCGGAAGAGAAAACGGCCAGGGCCAGGCGTTTCGACAGCCGTTGGTGTGCTGCCTGAGCGCTTTTGAGTGGATCGCCAACCAGCCAACGCTTCAGAAACATAGGGGTCATTATCGCACATAAGTAGAGGCGTGCACATTGAAAGAAGATGCCCTCAGATGTCAGAGGCTGAAAACCCCACTCGATCTATATGGCGTGGGACTCCGCATGAGAGAAAAT
>JANYEF010000532.1 GCA_025363325.1 Nitrospira sp.
GACGTGGAGTCATTCGGCTCCTTCAGGTAGGGGAGGATCGCGTCGCACTCCCGAGCCGGAAGTTTATCGGCCGCTTTCACCACCACCACTCGCCGGGCCGCGAACACGGCTACTTCCGAGGCACAGGTGACAATCTCGGCCCCGCTCACGTCGTCTCCATAGAACAGATCGCAATTGAAGTCGCTCTCGCCCTCACCCAACAACGCGGTCTTCAGCGCACCCAGAGCCATATCACGCAGCAAATCTTCCTCACCGACCACCACGTACAGCGGCGCGACCGTTCCTTGCGCAAGCTGCGCGTTGAGCTGAGCATGAGATATAGCTGAAGCCATAGTGGATATCCGATTTATTTGATGTTTGTGTCCGCGTTGTCCGATGCTGGACGCGCGGTCGGCTTTGCCAGCAGCCCCGATTCCAACTGGAGCAGAAAGCGGGAAGCTAAATCCTCGGCGATGAAACGGCCGGCTTGTTCCAAGGCCCGGTTCTGCAGGACGCGGTTGAATTGCAGATCGGGCGTCACATAGAACTCCGAGACGCCCTTCGCCGTTTGCGCCCATACAAGGCGTTTCGTCCTGGTCTCCTCCACCTTGACGATCACCACGACCTCTGTGCGGCTTTCAAGCGTGGTGGTCTGGCTGAAACTGAGCGTCGGGACACTGACTGAGAGAATTTGCCCGGACAGCACAAGATCGGCCACCTCAGTATCCGTAACGATCTGCGCCCCACTGCCAGACGAAAACTCGTGGCGTAGATAGTTGGTGTAGCGGGTTTCCAGGTTGGGTTCAAAACTCTTATTCTCCAAGGTCCGAACTATCAATCGTGGTGGCGGTGACGTGGAAGAGGATGTCCCCGTTGCACTCCCGATTGTGGGCCCAGCACCCTCCACACGGAATTGATAACCGCAACCGACCAAGAGCGCGAGACAGGCGAGACAAGCGAGACGTGCGGGACAGGCAAAAGCGGGCCGGGCTTTCCACCCTTCTTCCACGTCCCACCCTTCTCGCCTTTCTCGCATGTCCCGCCCTTCTCGCCTGGTCGCTACACCACGAAGTTCATCAGTTTTTTTTCGACATACACAATCTTCTTCGGCTCCTTGCCCTGCAGCCACTCCGCAATCTGCGCACGAGCCAGCCCTTCGACCTGCTCGCGAGTGGCATCGGCTCCCACGTCGAGTTTGGTCCGCAACTTTCCATTCACCTGGATCGGAATGGTCAACCGATCACTTACGGTCAGAGCCGGATCAAAGATTGGCCAAGGCTGCTGAGAGATACTCGGCTGGTGACCCAGCACCTCCCACAATTCTTCCGCAAGATGAGGCGCGAAAGGCGCCAGAAGAAGAACAAAGGGTTCAAGCAAGGCCCTGGAGCGCTGCTCGGCCTTCGTCATCTCGTTGGTAAACACCATCATCTGAGAGATTGCGGTATTAAACCGCAACCCGTCGATATCCTCGGTCACCTTCTTGATCGTCTGGTGGAGCATCCGCTGGTGTTCAAGAGTAGGAATCGTCTCCACCACGGTACTCGACAAATGGCTCTCATCATTCACCATGAGTCGCCAGGCCCGTTCGAGAAACCGCGTAACCCCTTCGACACCCCTCGTACTCCAGGGCTTCACGGCCTCCAGCGGGCCCATGAACATTTCATAGAGCCGCACCGCATCGGCCCCGAACTGGTCCATGATCTCGTCGGGATTGACGACGTTGCCGCGGGATTTCGACATCTTCTGGTTGTCTTCTCCCAGCACCATCCCCTGATGCACCAGCCTCTTGAACGGCTCCGGCGTACTCACCACCCCGATATCGAACAGAACCTTGTGCCAAAAACGTGAATAGAGCAAATGCAACACGGCATGTTCGCTGCCACCGATGTAGAGATCCACCGGCATCCAGTAGCTCTCTTTTGCCGGATCGACGAGCTGGCTCTGATTCTTCGGATCGATAAATCGCAGATAATACCAACAGGAGCCGGCCCACTGCGGCATCGTATTGGTTTCGCGGCGTGCCGCTGCCCCGCTGATTGAGTCGGTGGTCGTCAACCAGTCGGTTAAATTTGCGAGCGGGCTTTCGCCGCTCCCGGACGGTTTGAAGTTGTTGGTCTCCGGCAACAGCAG